>DATDFS010000196.1:0-5600 GCA_036522495.1 Nitrososphaeraceae archaeon
AATCTGATTCGTATTTACAAATTTAAGTTAATATTTAATAGCTACTGTGTAAGTGACTGATATAACATAATGTATATCATAAAGAATATGCAAAGATTATCATTATCATCGACCGTAATTATGACTCTGGTTATTTTCTCAACAGTAGTGGTTGTTACTACTGTTGTTGGTATTCCTATACAAGCGAACGCAAAGAAGAAAATGATGATAACAACACCAATCTCTCCTTCCCAGTCTTTGGATGGCAATAGCGTTCTAAATGATCAGAATACCCCCTCCACCAATATCAGTAGCGCTCAGCAAGGAGTTGATAACAGTAGTACTAATAATGGTAATGATGATAACAACATCAATAATTCCTCTTTCTTGATCTATGAAAATCCAACTGAAAGAATAAGCATGATGTATCCTTCTAATTGGCAGAAGATAGAATATCCACCAGGAGCAATGAGTTATGGAGTAGGCCATAGAATAGTTGCTAATTTTCTTGCTCCCTTAAATTCCTCAGATAATTGGCGAGGCTCCCTGACAATACAAATATCAAGTCAATCTGATGTAAAAAATATAATACCCCAAAATACTACTGCTACCAATATTAATCTTGGAGATCATCGCGCTTTCAAGTTAGAATACGCAAGTAATGAAAGACTGTATCTTAATAGAAATCTAACCAACTTTAATACAATCAACCTCAAGATAATGCAAGTTTGGACTACTATAGGGAATAATACATATTTGCTTACATACAGTGAAGAAGCATCAAAATATGCGCAGTACCTGCCTGTTATCCAGAAAATGCTTAGTTCATTTAAGATATCTTAATGATAAACGCAATCAATACATTTAAACAGTAAGGGCCGCTTTGCCACTATTTATTGTATTATGTCTGAATTTGATCTCTTTCAAAAGAAGCAAAATAAAAATGGTTATTGAAGTTCTCGTCAAGAATAAACATAGTACTCTCAGACAGAGCACTCAAAATGAGCGTATGACAATTTTTTACTTTTTCGTCTCTTGTATATCTACTTTTGCATACATGAAGAATTAATCTTCCCGACTATGTTATTGACCTAGAACTACACCGCATGTGCCGTCTGTATCGTCGCCTTTTGATGCATTAAAGTTCAATACTACGCTTTTGCTAGTACCTCCATTTGTTCCAGCAGCCGCGCTGCATGCAAAATAGTCTGCACCAGGTCCTCCGATAAAAAGGTCACTACCACCGCCTCCATACAATTTATCATTTCCTTTTCCAGCTACAAGAATGGTAGGGCCTTGTCCTGCAATAAGTATACTATTTTCGTTTCCACCGTAAAGCTGATTAGTTCCCGTTCCACTGGCAATAATGATGTTATTCCCTGCTCCACCGTATAACTGATTATCTCCTGGCCCCCCAATGATTATATTGTCCCCGGATCCTCCGCGTATGATATCATTCCCTGCTAAACCCATGATAACATTGCTACCGTTATCACCTATTATACGATCATCACCTTCAGATCCCATTATTGGATGACAAGTTCGTGCCTGGATACATTTTGACAGATTTTCAAAGATAGTAGTTTTAAGTTGGATAGGTGGAGATAGCGTGCCAGAAGGTGTTTTTGATATGATACTTGCACCTGTGCTGGAAGAGGGATTCGTCCTGGATGCTGGTGTTGATATGATACTTGCACCTGTGCTGGAAGAGGAATTCGAGCGTGGTGATGCTTGTGCGCCTACTTGCTGAAAAAAGTACATAGGTACAAGTCCGAATACTAGAATAAATGCGATCGCCATATAAGATGTTTGCCTCATCTTTCATTATCAACCTTCTCTTGCTTCTTTGGACTTATCACAGGAATAAAATGTATCATGAATTAAAAAGTCTTTTATCATAGTACTGAACTTAGGATGCCGGAATTTAAGCTTAGCTGAGTGTGAATCAGTATTCATATAATTTGATACAATTTATGTGTTGTTCATGGAGCTCGTATTATTAGATTATTAGTACTACCTGTAATGTTAATATGAATTGATTAATTCATATATAGATGATAAGGTATTGCTCTGTAAGTGTGCAAAAAAAGAAAGTTGAGAGAAAGTATACATTTTTGATTTCAGTTACACTATTAGTATTTTCTTTTGGACCCTACTCTTCATCAATAATATTCTCTATACCATCATACTATAATTCTGCGCAACAAGCAAATACGAAGACGATGAATGCAGAATTAGAGTCTATAGGCAATCGGCCTTATTCTTCTCCTCAAAGGCATGCCACAGACGGTGCAAGTTTAACGAATACTTTTACGATGTATGAAAATCCAACCTATGGAATAACAATACAGTACCCATCTAACTGGGAAAAAATTGAATACCCTAGAATAGGCTTAGCTGCTGTTGGTAGTGATCTAGTTGTTAATTTCGCAGCACCGTTAGTGAATGCTTCCGATCATTGGCGAGAACATCTTATGATACAGGTGTTGAAGCAGACTCAAGCCAAAAAACTTATCCCTGAAAGCATAATCACTCTTGGAGGCCGGCACGGCTATACACGGGTATATAATAGCACTATGGAAATATCCAACCTTGACAGCAATACTGAAGTAAGACTTCATCTCAAAATATTGGAAGTTTGGGTGACAATTGGTAATGGTGACTCATATCTGCTGACATATAAGGCAGTTGCCGCAAGATACTCCCACTACTTACCGACGATACAGAAGATGCTCGATTCATTTAGGATCGCGGTTCCCAATAATTCTACTATACAATGAAAATCAAAAACCCTTTCTGGAAAATTTGGAAGCAGCATAGCTGGTATGAGAAAGATATTCGGTAGTTGTGTGGACACACTTGCAGGCAGCCAGGTTTCATCATCTTTTGCAAATATGTCGAAGATAATGGTAGCTATCGAAGGAGAAGCGCTGTGATCTATTATTATCAATCAATACATTATAACAAGCACGGTGCAAGTGCTCCTATCTGAATTTGTCCTGTGGGCTGAAAAAATCCAATTGTCAGTTAACTTGTGTATGTGGCATAATACAATTATAGCCAATTAAAAATAAAGAATCCTTGGTATTATCGTTTTTTGTGTCGATTGCCTTTCTTTTGGCTTGACTTCTTATTACTTACCTACATACCTACAATCATATAATAACAGTTTTATATTTACAAGTAGATCTATATACTTACAAGGAAAAAATACGTTGGCCATTGGTTCCCTGCGCGGGCGATTCATCAATCTCCGTAACTAGCGCAAACTAGTTACCTGCCTAGAGATTGGATCATGCCTGACCATCCATTTTAATTATATATGATAGGTATAAGTATTTGATCAAATATCGGCAAGGAATCCCACATCTTTTAAGAGTGGGTAGTTGACATAATTATTGACTAGCTCAATAACGAAACTTTTCACAATCACAATTGTCGCATCGACCAGTTGTTATATGCGCTAATCTATGATGTCCACATTGACAGATTGCCTATGATGTGTTAATAATATAACATCACTCTGTTTCAAATATATGTCAAATGGAAGCAGCTAAAAAGGATCGTTTTGACGGTGCATTTGCACCCTCATTTTAAAACCTATGATCTTGTTTGCTGCTCTCAACTGTATCAGTAGATACATGGCCATGAGTGGATACGAAATAACTCCTGCTCCATAACGTAGGAAGTTTGGACTTTAAATCTGAAAACTCTTGTTTTAGTATCCTTGATGTATACCCTTTCAATATAACAACAATTCTATTAGGCGCTATAGTTGGCTGCGATCTTACGAAAATGTGGACATGATCAGACATGGTTATCCTCAGTATAAATCTCCTCTCTAGCTGTTACCATGCTCTTCTGCATTTTTGCCATTTTGTCAAAAATAGTGACTGTCGGTTTGTTTATAAGATTTCTTGCGACCGTCCCACTCCCTTGAGGGGAGATACACTTATTTCATTCTATCTTCTTATGTTTAATATGTACAAGATTCTTGATTTCGGATTCGCCCTCTCCATCATCATGATGATTGTTTGTGGTATTTCAATCATCATCCCCTCTTTTGCCATAAATCATGATAGTAGGAATGCTGCAGCGGCATTTGTGATTGTAAGTGGGAATACAAATAGTCCTTTAACTCTGACTAAAGGCTCCGCATATAATTACAATAGTATTACCGCTAGAAGCACTAGTGCTGTTGATGGCGCTCACATAATCACTATGATTCAACCTATAAGTTTTGTAGAGGATACGCTATTCCCCCAATCTTTTGTATCTAATCCATCTGGAAGCGATATCAGGTTAGGTAATGGCACGACACTAGCAGATAGACCAATCACTTTAACTGTAAACAAGATTCAATCAAACAATACCCTAACCCTTTTGCTGCATAGCTTAAATGACAAATATTTGCTGACAGGAGATTTGAAAGGACCTACCAAACTTATAGCGAATTCAACTGCAGACAATGCACAATTCTCTCTGAAAGGAAATATTAACCTCAATAAGAATACACCCTATTCTGTAGTTGGAATCTTGGCTGAAACTAAGACCAAAGGTTTGACACTTACCATTAACGACGCAAAGAACCCGAACAACTTTAAAGCAACAATTGGATTTGCGCCACCGCATTCAGCAGGTTCATTAGCAGAATAATTAATCTTTCAAGGATGTCGTTGATGCTTCCAACAACATTGTTCAGAAAAAAATGGCTGGTTTGAAAGATATCTGGCTGAATAGCTAATGGTAAAAGCGTTACTTTACTCTTTCAAATTTTCTTCTTATAGCAATGAAGGCAGTTCCTAACATTGGTATATTTAGTATCCGCTCAACAGGCTCTGTTCACTTAGCAAATATAGTCATGCTATTATTATATACTTCTACAAACAGATTAAACCAATTTCTAACATGTTCTAATGTACAGTTATCTTTTTGACATGGAAAATAATCATCAAAGCATTCTGTTCCATCTTTTATATATTGAATAGTTCGTTCTCTATAATGATACTTTTTTCGTAATATGAATGAGTATGATGACGTAATTTCAAAAATCTACATGCTTGTGGATACCATACCATGTACCACCACCACCATCATCAGTATAAACTGGATTTTTTCCATACTTTTTAATCAATTCTTGAAGAAACCGTTCAGCAATAAGTATGCTCCTTTCTAGAGAAATACGCATACATATCCAGAATTGATTTACTTTTAGGTTCAATTGCAATCCATCCATCTATAACCAGACTACTACTTCTTCTTCTCTCTACCTACCTACTCTAATCAGTGTTTCATCTATATAATGAATTGCGATATTCTCGTTCTCTTCTTCTGCCATATCTTTGTTGGTCGGTTTATAATAATGCTGTATCCAATTCCAGATTGATTGATACATGATTTCTTTTGACAAATGGCAATAATAATGCTTCTCTGATGTTTTTCTAAGCGAAAGACCAGAAAAGTACAAGTAAGTGTAGGGGGTAGTAAATATACTTTGAAGGAGTTCTGCTTCTTTTGAATATGACCATTTAAAGAAGTAGGGCGTCTTAAGCTGTAGATTTATCGTTAACTGAACAGAGCCGTTTGATCTATGTTTATAGCCAATTAAACATATGGGATAG
>DATDFS010000197.1:0-3667 GCA_036522495.1 Nitrososphaeraceae archaeon
TTTTAATCCGACAATGTCCAATATCGTTCTCCAGAAGAACGGGACACAAGGTACAGTGGTAGATATAGATTGGAGGAGTATAGTAGTTAATGATCCGTTGGTGGTTGATGCACCAAAGTATGGTAAGATAAGTGTTAATTACCCAATTGGTCTACTTCAAGCCATACATCCAGATTTAGTACAACAGTTTTCAAATTCACAAGCCGCAGCTATAATGAAAGCACCATTGCTTAATTTTGAACCTGTTGGAATACCAATGGATAGATGGCACTTCCTATTTGATCCAACCGGTAGTCTAGCCGGCGTGGCAGGTTCAGGATTTACAGAACAAGGAGGAGCTAGGGCAGTGTCCATTTATTCCCTAGGCGAGAGCAGTTTTAGAGAAGGAACGTTTACTGAGCAGACTAGCGATTCAACTGCAACAATAGATAATACCCAAGTTCAAGTCCATTCTTCAACTCCACCACCAAGTGCTCAGTTGCAAATTGCTGGGTTCGCAAGGATACAGAAATCAGGCAATAATGAGCTTGCCTTCGTCTCCACACAGGCTCCTTCAGGGACTGTCACGGCAACAGGATCATTTCCATTGCAAGTATTGCTTGTCTTTGGTGGAATGATGGGCGCAGTAGCGGTTTTCGTACTTGTTAAAGCAAGGAAGTAATAGAGACTTCCTCATAGAGTTACTCGGAAACCGGTTTACACAAAATTCTTATTTCTGTCACCATCAATCGAGTTTGGGACGCATCTGATTTCAGATCTTAAAACCACTCACGATTCATTGACATTCGCTTCGTAAATAATGGCCTGCGTCCGTCAGGGTAGCAACTGTATTCTTATCCTTCTGTAACAGGTATTTACCGGAAAATTTCGTTCGCCCAATACCAATAGGTTCCCTGTTGATATTCAAAAGGAGTAGAACCTCATTCTCATTTAGATTTTCAGTCGTTTCAACTATTGATTGCCCAAGAACATTCCTACCATATAAGATTAGTTTTTCAGCTAGTTCGTTCACAATGACATAAGGAAATTTATTGCTGATTCTACCAATAATGTCTGCTCCCTGCATAGACAGCAAAAAGCTTTTTTTCAATTCACCGATCTTTAAACCTGCATGATATGGTTGTCCGCTTAAAATAATTGTTTCCAAAGCAGTAGACAAAAGGTAAACTTCTCTTACTCCATGATCCTCTTCCTTTATCAAGAGTGACTTTTCTTTAAAAAAATCAAAAACGCCCCATTTATCAAATGCTCTTTTTAAGATAGTTATCTCTTGTCTGTTGGCTTTTCTAAACATATTTAGCTTTTCACCCGTATTCTTGCTATATAGAACCCCAACGTATTATGAATATGTGGATAGAATCGTCTTGTGTTCTTTAATTCTTGATGGAAGTGAAGATCGCCAAAGCTAATCAAGCCATCGGCTCCATATTGTAAGGGTTCAATTTCTATGTCAAATCTTTTTGATAGTGAGTCTATAATACTTTCATTCTCCTCGGGAGCGAAAGAACAAGTTGAGTAAACCAACAATCCACCAGGTTTGACAACTTTGATGGCAGCTTCAATCAAGCTTGTTTGAATCAAAACACAATACTCCAAGTCTTCTGGCGTGTGGTTTGTTTTTCTCTTAATATCCTTCGCGATTACACCCTCACCGCTGCAAGGTGCGTCTAGCAACACACGATCAAATTTGATGTTTAGATCTGACACATGACGGCCGTCCATTTTATAAACACAGGTATTTATTACGCCACATCTGGCAATATTGTATAAAATTGACCTCATCCTTCTGAGATTGGGCTCTAAAGCGATAATGCAGCCACTATTTTGCATTTTTTGGGCGATAAAAGTAGTTTTACCACCAGGAGCTGAAGCCATATCTAAGATGGTTTGGTTCTTTGCTACATCCAAGGCTTCTACTGCGACACAGGAGCTAAGATCTTGAATGTAGTAATACCCAAGTAAATATTCTACAGTAGCACCAATTGGGAACGAAGATTTTTCTACTGCAATAACATCTTCGAAGGCAGTGTCTCTCAGCTCAAATCCCTTCGAAACCAGCTTAGTCTTAAGATCTTTGCTGTTAATTTTCAATGTATTTGTTCTAATATATCTTTGGGGATGTCTATCCATTCTTTCTAAGAAAGTTTTTACATCTGGAATATATTGCATAAATCTGTTTACTATCCACTCATCATAGCGGTACAGGCTCGCTAGTCGAATTGATTCAGGAGTACTTGGGAAAATTAATGTTTTCAAATACTATGCTTATTCTTATTCTAGTGTTTGTCAAATCAGAAATTTAACTTTTTATCAAATGTAGGATATAACTAGTCTACACTACCGGTTGCAGCCTCATGATGAATAAAAGATCAAAGCCTTGTCAGAACTGAGCATGGAAAAGGTTTTGAAGCCCACTCTTACGATTCCTATCATTGAGTAACATTTAGAGAGTTGATACAATTAATAATCTCGTAGCAAATAGTCATTGCATACGAGATTAAATGTTCATGTGCTAGTAGTAACCCTCCTTCTGTTATAAGCGGGATTCCGCTAAGCAGCCAACCTGAGCAAGTGCAGGACCTTATGCTCTATTTGGCCTTGCTCCACTCGGGTCGGCAGTTTCATTCCAGTACAAGAATCTCAGGCTATTAGCCATCATTGTCAGCAACTTGTCTGGATTTCTTTTCTGTTCCGTAGCCAGTTGTCTCCAGCTAATTATCGCTAATTCGAGTGCCTGCAATGAGGGAGGAGTTTCCTCTCTGTTGAGTAGCCCGCACGCTAGCTCACGTACAATGAAATGTCTCTGTCATATTTTAAGATAATTGTGGAAAATATTCCTCCTCAAGTTCGGCAATTTGTTCCGGGTTTTGAGCATTGGCGTAATCTTCTAAAAGGTTACAATTCAATTCCAGAAATGTATGGCCCCATTTGAATTTGTTCATAAATTCTTGAGCCATTTCCTTGTATCCTAAAATACAGAGCGAACCAGCCAATGCTTCTGCTGTCGATAATATGCCTGGCTTTGAATAATTAGTGGGATTTGCAGCCAGCAATAATGGCAGACGTCTACCGATACCGTGAAAGCTAAAATGCCTCTGTCTTAATATGTTGCGGGCTCGTTCCCACGAACAATCAATAGCACAGATTGAGGATGAAATTTTCAAATCTTGTCTCGATAACGATGTCTCAGCAAAAGGATTTAGTACGAGGTTATCCTTACGAAAATATTGTACAGGCTGGACCAGCCTGAATTTGACCAGTTTACTGGCTGTACATTTTAAAGGATCATCCTGCCTTAACATAAACACCAAAGCTTTCAAGACCAATTAAATTGACTAAATTACCATTAATATATATTCGAGAAACGATTTATGATAGATAGACGAACCTTCAACATACCCTCTGGCATATATTACAAGTGGCAACGTAAATTCGCTGTGTCGGTCAGAATAGGCCGGATATCGCGACCTTTTGATGCATAGGATGGATATAGATCTGTTCTTAAAAGAGATCAATTGTAGGGTCTAAACATTATTCGAAAAACGGATCTGCTGTTTACGAAATCACTCTTACATTTTCTATCTTGGCTTCCTCTCATATGCTATTGTCTTATTTTGTCTCATATGACTCTGGTGTCATTCTGGGCCTTACCTCATATACCAGTTAC
>DATDFS010000198.1:0-12676 GCA_036522495.1 Nitrososphaeraceae archaeon
ATCTTCAGTCTTTTGTTTATACTACCATCACTTGGAATTACGGCGTATAAAGGCAAAGGTTCACGCAGGTCATGAAAAAAGCCCTGTATCAAAGGCTCTTTTAAGAACATCTTTTGATATAAGAAGGGCACATCCATTAGTACCTAAGATAATTGACAACGAACGCTCAAACTCTTTAACTGCCATTATCCCATTTGGAAGTAGGGATCACATGGCCATCACTACAGTAGAAATGAGAGACACTAATTTCCTCGCCTCCATGGAATAACGTAGTCTGTTAGTGACACCGATACGACAAACGACCGAAGTCTAGCGTACTGCTGACATAAAGTCTATAGTTTGACCGTGAATTTAAGAGAACTTGAAACGTAGGGTAGGCCTGTCGGAAGCAGTTATTTCCTATTTATTGATCCTATGATATTGTGCTATTATGTTATTGCATGCTCTGCATTTGTATTCTCCATTTTCAACAAGAGTCACATCTTCGCCTAGTTTTTCATTTGGATTTACGTAAACTATTACTGGGGACCAGGATATTCTTTCAACCCTGTGCATTTATAGCAATAATACTTGAGAATCTGTTTTCACTTAATCTGCCTTCTTGCTCTTCTCGCGAAAGCATAACCTCCAGGACCTAACAATTTCTTTCCTCTAAATCTTCGTTTTGGGTCACATGTATGATATATGTCTAAACCTATAATTTAGCTCTATTCCACATCCTACATAGTAATCATGCCAGGATTTTGACATTTAACATTCTGACACGATATTAGACAATATTGTTCATCGTCATTCTAGCATCTTATAACGGGCGTGATTTATTTGAACACATGGTTGCGAACATCTTGATTTACCTGCAAAAATATTTCACCTTTCTTAAATGATTTCATGGCGCCTCCAATTCCAAAGAAACCAAAAATATTCTCCCCACTTTTTTTACGGTAATGGCATTTACAATTACTTTTTCTATTCTATTTTCGATTATGACAGTTGGTTGCTTTCAGAAGGTACTCTAGCGTGGTAGGAGATATTGTAGAAAAGCCACATTATCAGTCTATTTTGCCATTTGAATTATCTCTGATATTCTCTTGGACCACATCAAGGTCTCATTAATATTTGATGCGGTGACTGCGACATTGAATACTTTGTTACAATATTCTTCATAGGACTCCTTGATTTGGCCTACTGCTAATTCTTTTGTTTGGAAGTTATAGGCCTCCTCTTCCCTCATTTTTGGAAGAACGATCCATTTGTGTGATTGTTCATCGTGTGTAAGCGAGAAAAGCAGCAAGTCCCCGGGCACATGTTTGGAGATAACACTCGCCTTCGAAGCATCTCTCCAGACTGAAGGAGTTTGGTAGTTATCATCAGCGATAGAATACCGACCCATGCATTTTTCAGCATTACCTTCACCTTTAACCATGGCGACCCTGATGTAATACTCTGTCTTTGATACATCGTCTCTGACTTTAATTACGCCATCAAATTCTAATATAGGATTCTTTGGCAGATCAAACAAATGAGTTAACAAAGATACCACAACTGAACAACTTGCCACCGTAATTGTTAACGAAAGGATTTGTATTACAGATATTTGGAATATATTTATACGGAACGTTACTATCATAATAAATGCTATAATACATGTAATCATTATCACAACTATTGCTGCTTTGTGTATCATGCGAATGATGATACAATCTACTGCTCAGCGTATATTTAAGCGTCCTTAACAAGTTAAGTCAACACGAATGATTATCGAGAAAACGTTTGACATAGGTTGGTCGAGTAATGCTGGTGAGTCAACTAGCAGTGGTTGTCTCGAGTGTATCAACGTCATATATTGTTAAAAGATCGGAGCCATTTCTGGAAATCGATAACCGTAACCATCGTTTCTTATCAACAAATGGCTCTAGCCGTATACTCAAAAGCCAGGGTTTGAACTGAAATTCGATATATACTTGTCATAACTGGAATAAACCCACTGGCGTATTATTCACACACAAATATCCTTTTAACATAGGTAAGTTGTTGTCATTTGTAATATGTCATCCAACCCGGAGCTTGGCCTTGCCACAATGTATAGAGTGATTAAGAAGTCAGGGGCAGAGAGAGTTAGTGATGAGGCCGCTGATGAACTTCGAAAAATTCTCGAAGACGTTGCGATCAGGATTGCCACACAAGCAGTGGATCTATCGATTCACGCAGGTAGAAGAACGATAAAATCTGAAGATATTCGCCTTGCAGCAAAGAATGTGTTGAAACTTTGATACCCTCAACAAATGATATATAATAGCATTCTTGAATACGTTTAACACTTGCTCTATCCTATGGAGTAGAGTTACAACCGTCAGTGGTGGGGTGGCAGAGAGGCTATGCGTTCGCCTGCAGAGAAGTAAGGGTGGATAGCGAATTTATAAGGGTTCGAATCCCTTCCCCACCTTCAAGTTTGGTTAAGTCCTGACGACATGGCGAGACCGTTAATGGCTGGGGGCTTTCACTGCAACTCCTTGCATCGAACAGGAAGGAATAATCTAACTAAACAACAGTGGAGTCAAGGATTGGAAGGCCACATGGAAAAGGGAAAATACAACATATATATGGAATTGGAGAAAGACATGTCGAATAATGGGAGGTCGGGTGTTGGCGCGTCGTGAGTGCTGACTTCGGATAATGACATGATCCCTGAACCAAAATTAGTTCTATTCGAAAGAGAAGAACAAGCTCTGCATTTTAAATAATTCAATTCCAAGACTCAGAGATGAAGTCGAGTTGTACGCTGATCGTTAGATTAGGTAAGCTGGACGACAACAATCTATCTCAGAGTACCGTTGTAGATTGACAATCCGAGTGCCGTTTGAGATACGGTTGAGCTGCAATTTAAGAATTGTTGCCAGCAAATCCCAAATACTCCCACATAGACTCTTTTATTGTGTGTGTAATGCAAAATGCAATTTTTCTATTGGCATCTTTTTTAATTCTTCCACGAGGATCTGTTAGAGATGAAAGCACTTTTTTCATAATGTTATCAATTTTAGTTGTGCTCGTAGTAGTTGCCATAATTCTTAGAAGGAAGAGGATGAAAAATGATAGTCCAGGTCAGGCCTAAATCTCAAATGGTAAACCGTTCTATCTGACCAGTCTCAATTATATTTGACACCATATATTTAATTCTGTCAAGATTTAGTCCAAAGTAAAGACCCATAGCTTTTGACAACTTCTGCATTGCTCTTTTTAATATGGAAATACAAATATCTGACTCTGCTTTTTCATCATGTACAAATGCTGCTGCAATCAAGATAATGCCATTTATTAGATCTTTCTCATCTTTAAGAGCATCCCTCCAAACAGATTCAAGAACTTCATGAGCACCCCAGTACTTCTCATTATTGAATAAAATTCTTGCATGTCTTATTGCTTCATCCTTTTTCATCTTTTTTTCAATTATGTGTTCATACTCAGACAGCGGCGTAATAGATGCGAGTTTACCAATAACATCTTCAACGGTCTTATTTTCTGGAATACTCGTATCAAATTCGATATGATGCTTTGCAACCCGGCTATCCCTTACAATAATTTTGGAACCTGAGAGCAAAGATCGAGCTTTCTTCAATAATGCTGCTGCGTCTTTGGGAGTGTACGAATGATTGACAAGATATATCATGTATCGCTCCATGTTGTTATATTATCTTAATATGCACAATATAAAAATAAAACCATTTTTCGTAGAAAAGGATCATTGTGACTGCCTCTAAGAATTACAATTAGTATTAATTGATTGTGGATTATATACTGTGGCAATGACAGAGAATGATAGTACTTCATACTTGAAGGGATTCTAATGTATGGTTTTGTCAATCATGACATGAAACAGTTAGAATAGCCTATAAAAGAGGCAATAAGATGATCCCATCATCATCGTCCATGCTATGCTGCCAATTATAGATTACCCATCGCACTAATTCTTACATAGTAATAGGATTAAATAGCAATTAATGGATTAGACCATTCTGACCTACCGATGAGCAAATTTGTTAGACCCGAATTTAGTCTGAAAACACTCACAGACAATTCTTATAAATCCATAGAGGAAGGTGCCTATGATGTTGAAACGTATAACTTGCATATGCATGATCCTATAAGCCTAAAAAAAAGGATCGTTACATGCATCCATGCTCCTCTTATCACAGAAATAAAATTTGCTTCACCATCCAAAGGAAGGATAATTGACAATACTAAGATCGATGTCATTAGATTGGCATCGACTCTTGTCACCACAGGCTCAATAGGACTATCAGTCGTGACTCAACCATATCTGTTTTATGGTTCTATTAAATACTTGGCCATGATAAGAAAAGCAGTAAACGTCCCATTGCTCATGAAAGATGTTATTGTAAGTGAGATGCAGATGGATGCAGCGAAAAGGGTAGGTTCAGACTGTGTATTGCTTATAAAATCAGTATTTGATCAAGATTTAGCAGAAGGCAGCATGGAAAAATTCGTTGAATACGCTTCTAAAAAAGCATTACAGGTTATCATTGAAGTACATTCAGAAAGAGAATTTGAAGAAGTTTTAAACTTTAGCGAAAGTTATCGGAATAATTTAATTGGAATCAACAATCGCAATTTGAATGACCTAAAAATTGACATTCATACTACGGAAAGGTTACTTAGGAAACACGATAAAACAAAGAATATTGTTATCAGTGAGAGTGGCATAACCACAGCAAAAGAAATCCAATTTTTAAAAAAAGCAGGGGCTGATGCGTTCCTAATAGGCACAAGTATCATGGAATCAGATGATATTGCATCGCAAGTAAGGAGACTCTATTTCTCACTCTAATTCCGAATGTCTTAATACTCCTTGAAGTTAACAAATAATGTCATCCATAATGCGGATTAGTTACCCTGTTGATGGGAGGTTTGGAAAGTATGGTGGAAAATATATTCCTGAAACTCTGGTTCCGGCAGTGGAAGAGCTGGAATCAGCCTATGAAAAATATAAGAAGGATCCAGAATTTCAGGACCAACTTTCATGTTATTTGACTAGTTATGCTGGTCGCCCAACCCCTCTATATTTTGCAAAGAATCTTAGTGAGTATATTGGAGGAGCGAAAATCTATCTAAAAAGGGAAGACCTTCTGCATGGAGGTGCCCATAAAACCAATAATACACTTGGCCAAGGTTTACTGGCAAAGCGAATGGGCAAGAAGAGAATTATTGCAGAAACGGGTGCTGGTCAACATGGAGTCGGAACTGCCATAGCTTCGGCGGTACTTGGTTTGAATGCAGAGATCTACATGGGCGCAAAGGACGTGGAAAGACAAAAATTAAATGTTTTTCGGATGCAATTGCTTGGTGGGAAGGTTCATACAGTCTTATCAGGATCTCAAACTCTTAAAGATGCAATTAATGAGGCATTGCGTGACTGGATAACTAATCTCAAAAACACCTATTACCTGATTGGGTCCGTAGTTGGACCACATCCTTATCCTATGATGGTACGGGACTTTCAAAGTGTAATAGGACAAGAAATAAAACTACAAATGCGTGAAATATCTGATAATTTGCCCAACGCTATTGTTGCATGTGTGGGAGGTGGTAGCAATGCAATAGGAACATTTTCTCCCTTTGTGGATCATTCTGATGTTTTGTTATATGGGGTAGAAGCTGGTGGTCAAGGCATTGATACAGGAAAACATTCCGCAACCCTGTCTGCTGGTTCACAAGGAATCTTACATGGAATGTTATCCTACCTTTTGCAAGATGAGTTTGGGCAAATAGTTGATACACATAGCATATCTGCGGGGTTAGACTATCCAGGGGTCGGGCCGGAGCATGCATTATTAAAGGATCTCAAAAGAGCAAAGTACATGGAGTGTACAGACGACGATGCGATAGAAGCCTTTCTAACATTGTCCAGACTCGAGGGCATAATTCCTGCTTTGGAGCCATCTCATGCAGTATCCTACGCAATGAAACTTGCAAAGAAAATGGATAAAAGCGAAAATATTGTGGTTACACTTTCCGGACGTGGAGATAAGGATGTTGAAGTTGTTTTAGAATACGTAAAAATGAAGGAAAAAACAAGAAAAAAATATGAAGGTAACTCTAAAAAATAATAGATTAAACAAGAAGTTTGATGAATTATCTAAAAAGAATGAACATGCGCTGATTTGCTATGTGGTGGCAGGATACCCTGATGTAACAACAACAGAAGATATAATCTCTTCTCTAGTGCTATCGGGAGCCGATATAATAGAAATCGGGATTCCTTTCTCTGATCCTATAGCAGACGGTTCAGTTATACAAGAGGCATCACATCAGGCGTTGTTGAGCGGCATCACACCTGAGAAATGTTTGAACATTTCACAGAACATTAGGAGTAAATTTCCAGACCTACCAATTCTTATTATGACCTACTCAAACATTTTGCTAAAAGCTGGCTTTAAGAATTTTATGAGAAGATCCAAGCTCTCTGGAGTAGACGGATTTATCCTCCCTGATATGGCAATTGAGGAATCTTGTTGCTACATTGAACAAGCATCCAGACTGGGCCTTGCGACAGTATTTTTGGTATCTCCTAATACGCCCCAGCGTAGGCTGAAAGCCATTATAAACAAATGTTCAGGATTTGTTTATGCAGTATCGGTATTTGGAATCACTGGCCTACGTGAGTCATTCGAAGAGTATACTCTGGATGCGATAAAGAATATTAAACAGGCTGCTGGATCAAAAATCCCTGTAGCAGTGGGTTTTGGAATCAGCAGTACTTCGCATATAAAATTCATGGTTGATGCTGGTGCAGACGCAGTCATAATAGGCAGCGCTATCATTACAAAGATAAAATCAAATGTCAATAAGAAAAAAATGCTTCAAGACTTAGGTTCATATACACTTAATATGAAGAGGGCCTGCAAATGAATAAATAATTCACACTATTTATCGGGGTCACTATTAGATAAGATCCAATACATATATGTGGAATATAATCTGCTTGTGAGAAATTAAATAATCCAATATTAAAATAGACAGTTGTGAACGAAAAGGAATTAAAACATCTTTTCATAAGCTCGGTTAAGTCGAACCATATTGACAAAAATCTGTTTTTCCCAACTTCTGTAAGCGTACATACAGATATAAAAATAAAGGATGAGGGTTACTTTAGAAACTTTGATCTCATAATCGCTGTCATAGAGAAACGTGACGATTGCGATATCATATATGATTCCGCCAAAACGTATGATAACTATCTTAACCTAGTGATGAGAAGTGGCATGCTGACCCAATTTGCTAAAGACGAAACTTGCAGAATAGATTGGATTCGATTCTATCCAGTAGAACTAAAGTCTGACAATGATGTTCTAGATGAGCGATTGCCTAATCAAATTCTTAATGCAATTTTGACATTTGGGAGGTCTGTAATTGTCTTGGATGAGAATCATTCTAAGAGGGCAAAGCGACAAGGAACGCTGAGATTAATTCCAGCCACCATAATAGGTTATACAGGGAAAGATGATCGCTTCGAAATTCTTTCATTGTTCGATAGACTTGTTACAAATGGTATGTTTAATATACAAAAAAGAAAGCTAGCCAAGATTTTATTGGATAATGGAATCAAGAATAAAACTGATAAGATATACAAATGTATTGCAACTATACAAAGGATAAATCAAAAGCTTGCTTTCAGTGAATTATATAATGAGAATTTTGTCTTTGTGAAGGAAGAATTAGAATTCATCCAAAAACTGATTGACATTCAGATTTTTTCAGAAAAAAAACTGATGTCATCTTTAATAGATGAGACCAAGAATAACAGAATCACTGATTATGTTTAGTCATAATGCTGTAGTCGTTTAACCATCAAAAATCTTCACCAATGCAGAGACTATCAATCAGCATCAAATAAAATACGGACAATGTTATTCATTTCCTATCCAATTACATTTGATGGTGATAATGACAAATCATTAGGTCATACTTGAACTTTCCTCTTTTCCGACTGCTGGTCAAGCACCTTCGTTTTATTAGTTATTGCCAATTCCAGACGGTAGATTTGATTTTCCTAAAGTTGGAATTTTAACCTGGACATATTATATATTATTTTAGGTTAAACTTCGGGAAGTCAACTACACTTCTAACAATTTGCTTTCATCGAATGATTTTGAATTATACCAACAATACCTGAAATAATCTAAGCACCATTCATGAAACAAAGGATTGTCTTTGCTATAGAACATAGAGTTCATATCCGCTACTGCTTTATCATTTGAAGCTGGAAACATTACGGTTGATTGTTTTTCATTTAACACCACTGCTACCTGTACTTGATCCACCATTCTCCTCTCTACCAATCTTTCCTCATTTTTCAATAAATCATAGAAACCAGCATCTTTTAACAGCTCAGTTCGTTTTTTAGGAACAGCTGCCTTTTGAGGTAATATATAATTAAATTTTACGCCCTCCTCTTTTATTTTTGGTATTATAGATTCAATTAAATCCAGGGGTATTTGTGGTAACATTCCATATATGTAATCTGAAGATTCTTTGTATATCTGTTTCCATCGCTCCATAACAGCCACCATGCCATGAATATATTCAGAATTGTCAAGTGCACCAATTCTTTGAATGAATTTCATTGGAATCTCTCCTAAAAAATGGCCTGAAAAATATTCTTTGTTCCTAGAAAGAAAGTCATATGCAGGAATCTGCTTTATGATCGTATTTCCAAACGTTGTTAGGGAGAAGGTGCCATCTGAATTTTTTTTAATCAATCCTACGTCCATTAATCTGTTAACGTTCCTATGAATCTCCTGCATGGTAACATCAAGATCTTTTGCAAGCTTGGAAAGTTTGGTATCCTGTTCACTTAGTTTAAATAAAATAGATAATCTCTGCTCACTGGCTAGTTCAATGAATGTTTGCTCAGTGTTTTCAAATGAGTAATGACTAATAGTGGTAAAAGAGGAATCCCTATCCAAATCGGTATCATTTCCTTTACTTGCTTTGATATCCATACAGGACCTATAGTTTATTACTATTATCTGAACTTTTTGGTATACTTGATGGCTAGTTATTATTAGGATACTCTGCTTTAGGTTATGCTGTGCCTAATGTGCTTAAGTTAACGGAGTCCCATTTTTATACATTATACTTTTATTATCCATTGTTTATAAGTTGCTAGTTTATGCGAAATCAAAGGCGAATCGGAGAAGCAGTTATGATAGCAAGTGGTATAGGTTTAGCCATAGGCGGAATATCTTTAGGAATGATGTCCCTCGTTTTAGGAGGATTTGCTATCGCGGGTTTGGCAGTATTTTCGGTATTCTGGCGTTAGCTAAATTTTCTCAATCTGATTTAACCACTTCTTATTAATCTAGAAGTTTGTCTGTCTTCTCTGTCTATTAGACATCTTTTTCTCTCCAGGCGCAATTAAGTTGTGAGGGAATATCTTTTCCCAGTTATTTGGAGTATGCAATCTTCTATTTTCATTACCAAACCTTCACATTCATTATTATTTTCTGTTAGTTGTTTCTTCAGTTGATCGAGTGATTGTTCAAGGTCTCCTAGTCTATTACTGCAAATTCTTATATCGTCCTTTAATTCCTTTGATTTGTTCACAACTAGGCCATTTTTATTTTCATGCAATGCATTTAGTATGACATTAATACTTTTTATCTTGTGTTTATGTTCTGGTAACGATTTTAATATGATTTCCATGTAATGTATAGTTCTTTCAGAATCCTTGAGCTTAATTTTGCCGGATTTTACAGCCTCTTGTATCTCAACAAGAAGTGAAGTATACGACGAAGCTTCAGCATCATCAAAAATTTTCCATGGTTCTTCTGTTAGGACTCTAAGTCGACCCAATGTATCCTTTGTCATGCCATAAGAATATTTTGTAAATGCCCTAGATACATGACTGTAGAGGTCAGTAATATTTCTATGGAATTCTTGTTTCTCTTTTTCTACGGCATCTATCTGTTCAAGGTTACGATGAAATTCTTTAAACTGAGTAGAGTTTTCTAAACTGCTTAATTGATTCTTTAGCTCATCAAGCTCATACTTCAAGGTTTCTATCTCTCTGCAAGTGTTTTCGATTTTATCTTCATTAGCTTTGATGGATGTTATCTTTTGCGACAGTATATTTAAAAGGTCGATACTTTTTACGATGACCGAATTCTCTTCTTCAAACTCCGACGTCAGTGATTTGGTCTCCTTAAGCAAGGAGGAAAGGGTTTCAAATTCGCCCTTCAATTTCCCAGCATATTTTTTCATAAACACATTCATAACTCTGTTATGCGAACCGCTAACTTCGCCAAAGCGATCTATTATAGATTCCAATTTTTCCTTGAATCTTTTAACTTCATGAATTGATTGCAGAAGGGGTAAGTCTGAGGAGGCTTCTCTTCGAAGAGAAGATACCACAGTCCTCTTTGAATTTTCCACAATTGGTTTGAATCTTGCTTCTTCAAGTTTTATATCCTCTCTATCTAAGTTATTGACGACCCTTTCTATAGAGCCGAGAGACTTTATAACCGATTCTTTAATAGGTGAAAGATTGCTCGCTAAGCTCTTTATCCTTTCTGATTCAATATGTTGCATGAGTCTGAGTGCGTCTGAAACCGTTAATGAATTTGTACCGTTGCGCAGCAGACTCCTTGCATCAATATCTCTTTTCAGTTCAACCGCCTCATCTTTCTTCTTGAAAAGCCTAAAAGGAGACAATAACACTATATTTATAATCGCCATAAAAAAACTGTTATGCTTAAAAGACGGGCGGTGTTCCAATGGATGCTTGCAGAAGCTATCAATAGAGGGCTTAAGGCTACTTAATCAAATATTATCTTAGATATTTGTCCTGTAAGGAATATATAATAGCAAAATATTGAGAATCCTCAAAAATATTATACGTATCTTTTTCGAGACATGACCATAATTTAACAACAACTAGATATATAGTAAAACATCGAGTTACGTATTTGATTAGTAATATCGATGAGCTTTTTACATTTTTCGATAATTTTGGGTATCTGGGCATCTTTTTGATAAGTTTTGTTGGAAGTATTATTATTTTTGTTCCAATCCCTTACTTTCCGATTTTAATTGCAGCAGCATTTGACAAACACTTAGACCCCAACTTCATTTCTCTCTCAAGTGCACTTGGATCGGTGATGGGAAAGATGATAATCTTCTATGCTACTTATTACGGTCGTAAAATGTTGAATAACAATACCAAGGAGAGGATGTTCCCTCTTCATAGGCTTTTAAGTAGGTACGGATGGCTTGGTGCCTTTATCGCTGCAGCGATCCCAATCCCTGATGACGTGGTCTATATTGCGCTTGGTCTTGCAAAATATAGTCCATGGAGATTTGTAAGTGCTGTTTTTTGTGGCAAGTTGGTATTAAAAGAGATCACCGTATGGGGATCACTTATTTTAGGAAGACCCTTTATCGAGTACTTTGTTTCAAAATACGCTAATCCGGTCTACCTTGTTGTTGTAATAGCTGCTAGTGCCATAATTCTTGGCACCATCTTATACCTCTCTCTAAAAATTGACTGGGCCAAACTCATCGGAAAGTATTTTCCTTGGACTCTTACTGACGAAACCGACAAAAAGGAAGATAGTAATGGTAAGACAGATAATTAGTGAGGATGTGATGTCTGTTGTTGCATAGACAGATAAGTCGCAAGATGTCGACGATTTCGGTATGTTTTATTCCTAATCATATATGATTTATTGTTGCAGGAATAGACTCATTGTCCTATGTCAAACCATTTCGAAGATGAATGAGTCAGAACGGGGAAAAGTAGAACAAAAAGCTAACAAAGTGCGCGCAGTGGCATCATTAAATGCGAATATCTATTTAAGATCAGCATCACATCTAAACCTCGAGCTACTGACATGACTTGACTTAGCAATCGCTAATTTGGCTGCTTTGCTTAATATCACTGCTACAGTAAACGTCAAAAACAATAATTCCATAACTATAGCTTGAGAAAATTCTGGAATAACAACATATTGATCGGAGTCTGCTAAAAGTGAATAACTTTTCACTTTATACGTTTGTAATGCTTCAGTCACCGGCAAATCAAATGCAGCTTCTGAATGTGATGAAATGTTTACCGGCTCTGTCTGGGCCCTTCCAACAACAGCTACTTTTCCATCCTTGTCATACAACGTAGCGATAATCATTGAATTTGTTGCGTCTTCTGACCCTTCATTTACAATTCTACCTTTAACATAATACACTCCCGTTAAACCTAGCTTGGATGAATTGGAAGTGATCCGCAATGCTCTTGCTTTCATTTCTGTCTCTTGACCTGCTGCAGATAGCGTATAATTCTTTATGGCATTCACAGTTTTAGAATCAATGTATAATACCTCAAATGGAGATATCTCTCCTGGATTGACAGTTCTTAATTCTGATGATCGTCGGAACTCATTTAACAGCTTATCATTTGAATCGTAGAACAATGCTGTTACTACCACATTTTTCATGGCCTTGTTTGATATATTTTTCAGTTCGCCATAAACATGCATAAATTTAGTCTCATCTACAAACGAAGATGTTTTTTGAATTGCAAAATGCTGTTGCTGTGTCTGGCCTTGTTGATGTTCTGATTGTACTTGTCGAGCAAATACATTTCCATCTCTAATCGGTATAATAGGAA
>DATDFS010000199.1:0-8109 GCA_036522495.1 Nitrososphaeraceae archaeon
CATGCTCAATTTTCGATCCTTGGCGCAAGAAAGAACTCTACTGTCAATGAATTTGGAAGTACAAATCCTAATTTTAAGGGTTTCTTGGAAGAGTATTCTATTACCACGTTGTTACAAACAGGACTAAGGATTTTTACGATCTTTGAGACATAGTCCATGTTATAACCGGATTTACTATTTTCCTTGACCGTTATGTCCTGGATGGTTTCGATTTTGCTTTTACCATCCACGGTTAGTGCAACGCTTCCACTATCGCTATTGCCACTAAACTTTGCTACCATTTTTTCATCAATACTCGTTTCTATGGTAATATTCTTTGATACCACCTCAACATCACTAAAAATTTTATCCAATATAGCTGTGCTTACCACAATTTTGCTATCGAATGTCAACTTGGGCAGAGGGAATGCATTCTCACCTCCACTGTCCAGTACATTCATCTTGTAATTTCTTATATAGCCTCCGGTAGTTTTTATATTAAGGGAGCTTCCCTTTACGTTAATTTCGATTGAATCATCATGGCCTGTTCTTTTGAGAATTTTTGCAAAATCTGATATCCTGAGACCAAACTTTAGAGTAGAGGGACACTCATACTTTTCAAATGAAGAAGCAGGCCAACTAATATCTATTAGCGCTATGTGAGAAGGATCCATGGATCTAAATGTCAGGCCTTTTGAATCAGCCTCAAAATATGCCTGGTCTACTATGGCCATAATTGAAGACGATATCGACTTCCACATATCAGCATTTTTGGTAACGGCAAGAAATTGTAATTCTTCAATTGTCGAGCTGGATGACATATGATATATTTTCCTTTTGTGTTTGTCATATATCTTTTTAAATTCAGATATCTTAATTTGATAGGTAATTAATCAAATAAAATCATCTAATCCAATCGAGAAAATCGCAGACAACCTGATTCAACAATTGGAAGCGGAATAATAACATCCGACATCAAGCGAATGAGGATGAATGTTTATTAATATTAAACCTAGATAGATAAATCAAAGATATATTTACAACAAATTAATTATTCCACCCTAGTAGAAGACTATTGGCCTATCATGGCGAGATAAATATCGAGTATTTATTTCTATAGCTCAGAAATCTTCTATGAGGGAGTATGATAGAATACATCCATGATCGGTTAATTGGGACCCACAGTCTGATGCTGAAATAAATGATAATGATAATGATAGTAGACGAGATTTGGCAAACATTGCGAATACTAAACGTGTAAAATGCTATGCTATCTCCTACTACCCGCTAAAAGTATTTTGGACAGACATAGAAATGAGCAAAACAAGGGTCCATTTTTTCATTCTAACCCTCACTTTTACTTTAAATTATTACTATCAGCATCTACATCGACATCTGCAAAATGGAGCTCTTTATCTGGCCCTGTCTCATGCTTTTCTTGAACGCTGCTCCAGTAGGGAAGAGAGTCGCATCATTTTTGTCATTTATACTGGCTATCGGCTCAATAGAGACTGATTTTATCCATGATGAATATTTACTCGTCATTACTGTGAAAGAGTAAGTAAAACCTTCTTTTTGAGGCTTGAAATAAAACCAGCGAAATACACGACATTGTTGTGACGCCACCAACCAACACAAATAGCAATACTCTCCCGTATCTATCTGATTGGGAATATTCAAAGAAGGATTAGGATTTAAATCCATATAAAGATAAAATACTATATATCTGAATAAAATTTTGCAAGGTTTGTTATTGTTGCATTCTTCTTGTTATTGTTTTTATGTCTTCGTTGCTGTATGTCTTCCCATCGTTGTGTGTATCTTTTGGTAACATCTTCTACTTTGTCTGCAGAGAATGCAAGTACATATTCATATTTCTTTCCCCAACTTTCTTCATAATAGTAAGGATGGTTTAATGAAGTTGGATAAGTCAAAGTGGAATCTATATGGATCCATTTCCCATCCAGTATTAGCTTTGCTTCATTCCAACAATGATCAAGGAAGTCATGGACAATTCTGGCTTCTATGTCAATACTGCTCAAAATAGCACCAAAAAGAATAGACCATTCGCTACATCTTCCGGTCTTGGCTTCAGCTATCTTTAAGATTTCGCCATATCTAGGAAAAGTATATTCATAGTTACAGTTGCTGCATTTGAACACTTCTACTTTGCGCATTTTCCATGAATCCCCTATTATCACTTGAGCTTGCATTGGTGGTGGTGGTGGTACTGACCTGTTGCTGTAACTGCTACTATTGTAACTGCTGATGACATTAACGCATTTTTCACAAACAGGAGCTTTTTGGGTCCATTTCATAAAATCATTTTTGAACCATTTCAAGAGTGATATAATGTTGCCATCTTTTTTAGTTTGCAAAACAACATTGTGTGGTATTAATGACCTAACTACTGTTAAAATATCCTCATTCTTGTATTGTTCTGTGACTCTTTTATAAAGTAAAAGAGCGTCTTCTAATGACTCAGAAAACGAGCTAAAAAAGCAGCAACAACCCAGCATGATATTGTATACTACAAAATAATATATGTAATAGAAGTATTATATCTTATTCTTTGTATAGGTATTTCAACCCAGTGCTGCAATTACCTGATTTAACATTATAGCATATACAACCATCTTCTTTGATTCTGGCATTATGAAAAGAAACTGGGTATTGTTTACATGAACCTTCACTATTTGGAAGCAATACGTGATATGGGCTATAAATTATCGAACCGGAGTCAGAGGGTTTATCGCTTATACCATACACAAGCTGCGATATTTCTACCTGCTATCTTATTGAATACGGAAAATTACCTATCTTATTCCACCACTCAATTCCAGTAAAGTGATTTTGCCCTTCAAATACAAACTCGGGATTCAATGACAGATCAAATCTTTCTGTCTGCTTTGTATTTTGATCCTCCAAAATATAACTGACAGATCGTTTCTGGGAATTCATAATAATTTGGCGGAGATAGGAATGACCAATAATGGGTAATACTTGTTTGAATCTATACCTGTTTACACCACCAAATATAGCCTCAAAATAATCTTGATTATCAAATTGACAAATAAGATTTAGCTCGACAGATATATTCTCTCTGTTGAATATTTCAAGCAGATAAAGCATCCATGATTTATCTGGTATTTGATTTCCCATATCTTCAATTAGCGTTATAATATCTGATATAGCACTAACTCCTCTTGGGAATGCAGGTTTGCTGTTATTATCAAGAACACTACAAAATGAACCTACCCAGAAATGCAATAGTAACAGGTCTGTAGAATATCTATTATTAGTATTCTGTACTGCACTTTCAAATCCAACAACTGATGACCTATTTGCGGGTTGAGCAAGCAGATAGAACACAGTATATCAGGAATGTTGAAATTGTATCTATTTTGATACTATAGCATAAATTTCATATGTATGTTAAAGACATCTACCCAATAGTTATAGATTACTCATAATTATAACCTAAGAATTATGTAATCAACTACTGATTTTAAAACACTTAAAGTCTTGACAAACCCCCTGATGCCAATCAATCTTGTCCTTTATTTAGGCCCGCTTTGTATATCATATAGACATATTCATTGACTGTATTTGAAGAACAAGAACAAAACCCAATGGCAAATTTCATGTATGCTTTGAAGGCTCCTGAAACCAGAAGACAATGGCCACATAAGTTAAGCGTATTTACAGTTTATTTATGCATGCATGTATATAAGTGATGAAGACCTGACAGGACCTTTTCATCAGCTTATTCTTACTTACTTCAGACTCCTTAGTAACATTTCAACGGGTAGCGTATTTAGGATATCTGATCGTGTCGCCCAACCGCGTCTAGCTTGTGCTATACCAAATCTTAAAAACGCATAATGAACAGGATGATGAGCATCTGAATCAATTGTTAATTTAACATTATTTTGTATTGCTTTTCTTATGTATTCATCTTTCAGATCAAGCCGATTGTAATGTGCATCAACCTCTAGAATGGTACCAGTATCCTTCGCTACATCTACCACTTTGTCCATATCAACAGGATATCCATCTCTTTTATTTAATATCCTACCGGTAGGATGAAAAATAATGTCAACACTAGGATTTCGTGCTGCCTTTACCAGTCTTTCAGTTTGGACTTCTATTGGCTGTGCAAAGTGAGAATGAATTGCCGCTCCAACTAAATCAAGTTTATCCAGTATGTTATTTGGTATGTCAAGGGATCCATCCTTCATTATATTTACTTCGGCGGCAGATAAAATTCGAAAGTTACTCTGTGTGGGTTTCACCAGGTCTTGTTCTTTGCGAATATTTTTTTGTATATTATTGTGATATCGTCCTTGTTGTCGTATCCTGTCATTTATCTCCACAATTTTGTTCGCTTGGTCTAGTAACTGTTTTTCATCAAGTCCGTTCGTTAATTTCAAGCTTTTTGTATGATCTGTTATTGCAATGTATTCCAATCCAAACTTCTCTTTTGCGGCTAAAGCCATATCTTCTATTGGCATCGTTCCATCTGTGCTGTTGCTATGGACCTGCAAATCGCCTTTCAGATCGTCATACTGCAATAATTTAGGGAGTTTTCCTTTTCCCTTTGCAGCAAGGGCAACTTCCCCTGTACTTTCACGGATTTCTGGAGCAATCCAATCCAGATCCAACACCTGATAAACCTCTTCTTCTGTTGATCCTGCAACCCTATTCTGATACTTATCAAAAACACCCCACTCATTAAGATGAAGTCCTTTTGAGAGTGCTACTTTTCTCATAGCTATTCCATGTTCCTTACTACCTGTAAAATATTGTAAGGCTGAACCAAAGCTTTCCTCAGGAACAACCAAGAGATCAGCATCCATTCCATTATTTAGCCTTACGAATGTTTTGCTTTGTCCTTTACCAATAACCTCTGCAACCTCCGACATAGATGCAAAGTAATCCATTACTTTCATGGAGTCTTCTTTAGAGGCTACTACTACCAAATAGTCTATATCCCCTATTGTTTCTTTCATTCTCCTAAATGAGCCTACAGCCATAGCTTTTTTTACTCCTTTGAAATTTGATAGATGATTTTCTATTTGCTTTACAAGTGGATAAATTTCGCCTAAAAGAAACCTGGCTCTGCCTTTTTTGAAGAACTGAATTTTCCTTAAAATTGCTTGTTCTTTCTTTTGTGAAAAACCTGAAATATTTTGGAGTCTTCCTTGTGTAGCGGCCTTTTCCAGATCAGACAGATCTCTTATCTGCAAGTTATTATAGAGAACCTTGATCGTTTTCGGACCTATGCCTATACCTTCCAAACCTGAAAATTCCTCCAAATTTATTGGAGTTTTGGACTTTAATTCTTCCAAATAACTTATTTTTCCTGTAGTAAGATATTCTTCAATTTTTGCCGCAATTGCCTTTCCAATAGATGGTATCTGTAATAATCCGTCCAAACCCTCGTTTCTATATATTTCTTCAATATTTGATGATAAACTCGCAATAACATTCGATGCTCTCTTATACGACCTTGCTTTGAAGGTTGCAGTAGCATCTCTAATAGGTTTATTTTTATTACTTCTGGGAAAACCTTCATCTTCCATTTCCAAGAGAAATCCAATCTCTCCAAGGATCTTTGAGATCTCAATATTTTTCATATTTTCCACATTCATGAATTGTAAGAGCAACTAATAAAAAATAGCATCAAACTGCTTGTGTATGCACGTTTAGCTTCTCTTTCGAAGACGTGAATCGACTAGCGTTGATATTTTTTCACTCTCAAACGAAGCCGAAACAGGTTTGCAACATAGAAGAGGACCGGTTTGCAATCAATATGGTGGTCATGATCATCCTTTGCATCAACGAAGTACATTAACAAATTATATAAGTATGCTGACCTAAATCTCTTTGAATTGCCTGTATTTCTTGATGTCCACAAAGTCCCGCTTAGCGAAGATCACTTAAAAGAACTTTGCGAGTCTCCACGAGATGAATTTGGTGTTACACATGTAAATTTATTCTACAATAAGGAGGCCAACGTTTGCTTTTGTCTTCTTGATGCACCAGA
This sequence comes from Nitrososphaeraceae archaeon, assembly GCA_036522495.1. Taxonomy (GTDB): domain Archaea; phylum Thermoproteota; class Nitrososphaeria; order Nitrososphaerales; family Nitrososphaeraceae; genus Nitrososphaera_A. The sequence continues at coordinate 6,029 of DATDFS010000199.1, forward strand.
TATTACAGCAGTTGAAAATCACCACGACAAAGCAGGAGTAAAATGTGAATGGATTACTGAAGTAAGTATGGCCAAGCTTCCCAAAACATCATAATATCCAGATATTAATGCATTAATGGTCGTCAAGTAACAATCTGAGATATCTAAATACGTTAGTAGTATCTATAATTTTACAGTGCCCAGTGATACTCACTCCATTGATAATATGAAGGCAGCAATATATCAGCCTGAGAACGTCAGAGGCGGAGTAATGGAAATTATTTCAGCAACTGCAGAGAGAGTCGAGTGTTGCATGGATCATAGAGGATTATCATCTCTAGTGGCGAATGAACCGTTGTGGAAAACGATAACCGGACTAATAAATAAAGGCATAAGATCAAGGTTTGTTACAGAAATTACTCAGGAAAATACACATTATTGTAACCTACTTATGAAACATAGTGGCGAGGTTTTTCATGACGATAGCGTTAAAGGCAATTTTTTGATAGTCGATGGAATAAAGTATCTGTATTATATGATAGATGGGGAAGAAATAAAGCAAGTTCTGTACAGTGAAGTCAAACCGTTTGTTGATACTCAGCAATATTTATTTGATAATCTTTGTAGTAAGGCCACTCCTGCCAGAGAGAAAATCAGAGAAATTGGGAAGGGAATTAGGGGCAATTTTATTGATACTATCCGAAATCCCTCTGAAATTCAAAAAATTGCCATAGATCTCTTGGAATCGGCAACATATGAAATACTGGTGTTATTTTCTACAATTAATTCATTCTATCGAGCAGAATACGCCGGAATGTTAAACTCATTGTGGCAGGCGTCACAACGGGGTGTAATGATTAAAATACTGATACATGCTGAGGATGATAATCAACTAAGGGAAACGGTACAAGAAAGGATTAGGAAAAAACATCTACCAATCAACGTCCAATACATCACCAAGCCCTTGCAGAGTAAAATTGCAACCCTGGTGATTGATCAAGCAGTCTCTTTGGCAATAGAAGTTAGCGATGATACAAAGAAAAATTTTGATGAAAGCATAGGAGTAGCTATTTATTCCAATAATGAATCAACCGTTTCCTCTTGTACTTCCATATTTGAAACCCTATGGATACAATCCGAATTTGATAAACAAAATAAAGTAAAACAAGCATATTTTCAAATGTTTAAAAGCCTTAAACTGAAGGATGAAATCTATGATCGACGCTGGTCATCTGAACAGACAAAGAAGAAAAAAGAAAATACTTCTGAAGTATAGAAACTAGGATATAAGATAAACAAATGGCCGTTGCCATAATTTTTTGACTTTAAATTTGCTCTTCAACGTTTTTGCAACGTTTTTGATAACTGCTGTATTTTAGTTGGTATACCGATCTACGATTCCATAGTGTTTGAACCTCTCCATTAAGTAAAAAAAATCAGTTTTCCCTCCTCTTCTCTTCCTTTCAGGAATGTTGAGAAGATCGTTGAAACAAAACACCAAGATAACGTTTCCCCTATAGCATGTTGTAATCTATATAACATTTTTTAGAATGAAACGTCTTGCATTTTGGATAATTAAAATTCCAAGAACAATCGTGAGAACCTAGTTTCACCATCCATTAAAGCATAAATATTTCTCATTTTATACGATCTGCAACTGCCATACATACTATGATCTTCGCTAGAGGGTAGGTGAACTCGAGTAATTGGCTGGCCGATAGGCACGCAATAATATCCAATAAAAAGTAATTTCTGAATGCATATCAGAAACCCGGACCATCTCTGAGCGGCATATTTGCATTTTAACACTATTGATCACGGTTTATTGCCCGTTTTCTACATAATATTGATTAACCCAACGCCTTACGATAAACATTAGATAGATCGTAACACTTGCCATACTGTCAATTTTTTGTATGACAAGTATAATAATGATGAAAGATAATAACATACAATGACAGCAGGAAAGTATTTCAACAGAGGCGTGATGGCGTTGGATTCACCATACATAGGACATGTAGTAAGAGAAACGGATGACAAGATAGTTGTGTTTGGTGAGAGAAATGATAGATATGATATTCCAAAATCAGAAATTCAAATGA
>DATDFS010000200.1:0-6894 GCA_036522495.1 Nitrososphaeraceae archaeon
ATGGTAGATGGAAATATGCTCTCATGTAACCTAGAAGCTGAATAATAAATGAATCTGGGTAGTCATAGGGTTCACCAACCTTACCATGGTTCATTTATTTGAGATAATTCATGATGATCCCATCCATCAAATACATCAAAATCCAAAAGGACCTGACCACGTCTAACTAGTGATTCATTATAGGAGGGCCAGTCAATCATACAAGAATAATTACTATAACAAGCTAAATGCGAAGTGGTCAAATAAGTATCACTTACAACATAGTGAATCGCGCAACAAAGCATAGAATACCATCAAATTCCTGACCTGTTATACGAGAATTATAGTACTGCATGACATTTATTAAATATTAATGAAAAATTTTCTGTTGTCGTCAGGTTCAGTAATTAATGATTGTTGGAATGTATTTAGTGTTAAAAGGAAATTGGATCATAGATAACAAGCCGATGAATATCACGGTCATCTCTAACACGTATATAATGCCAGTATAATGTATTGCATACATTGCTTTGTTACGCGATTCATCATTTTGTTGTCATTGTTGACCATTCTGCATTCTGTATTACACGCAACCTTAAACATAGCTTTCTTACATTAAAATAATGACTACATATTCAAATATTTTTACTATATCACCGTTATTGTTCTATCCTACTCGAATGTCATATTGTTTAATTCAAATTCAAAAGATAAAGAACTAACTAATATATCCTCTACATATTCCCATCATATCGGCCGCATACCTGACCATCAAACTCGAACATAATTACCTCTAATTTTAGTTCGCCTTTAGAATATTCATACATCTGTTCATACACCTTTTTGCACAATATATTAAAAAATCCAGAAATGTTGTTTTTATTTATTATTTCTGAAACATGTCTTGCAGTATTTGCTCTTTTTATTTCTGCTATGACTCTTGAAGAGGAACTGCATTCTGCAGCAACCTTTGCCATAAATTCCATATTGACATGTGAGCCTCTGACGTGAGTTTGCTTAATTCCCATCGCCATTTTTGTTATTTTTCCAATAAATCCTGCTATTATAGCTCCATGAATTTTTTTATTGACACATTGCTTTATAGCATAGCCAGCAAAATCACCCATTTGGACAAATGAGTGATCGGGCAGTGATTTTCCAAATAGATTTTTAGCAAAATCTTCACTTCTTCCACCCGTGGTAAGCACTACTGTATCTGTGCCCATTGCAATTATTACATCAAGACTCTGTCTGATCGATGCAGCAAATGATGCAGTAGAATATGGCAAAACAATTCCAGTAGTACCAAGTATAGAAATGCCGCCGATTATACCTAGTCTAGGATTATCAGTCTTTTTTGTAAGTTCTTCTCCATTGGGGACCCAAACAACTATATTGACTCCGTGATCTTTTAACCGTTCAACAGCCACTTCTCTAACAGCCTGTTCTATCATTCTTGTAGGCACTGGATTGATTGCAGCTTTACCAATTTCTAGACCCAGTCCTGGTTTTGTTATCCTGCCAACTCCCATACCACCATCGATTACAATCTTGCCAGCTTGATTAGTAAATGAAACAGTAGAACAAATTTCAGCACCATGAGTAATATCAGGATCATCACCAGCATTTTTAATAACTGCAGATGTAGAAGAATTACTTCCTTCAATTTTTGTCCATGCAATTTTTAACTCAGCAGTTTTTTCTTTTGGTAGAGAAACAATAATACTATTAACAACCTTACCTGAAATTAAAGCCAAAAGTGCCGCCTTTGTTGCAGCAGTTGCAGAAGTACCTGTGGTATATCCTGTCTTTAATGTACCTCTTCTTTTCTTTTCTTCAACATTTGCAGGAAGTTCTTGTTCTTGCTCGGCTAACTTTAGATCTTGTTCATTCTCATCCTCATTATCGCTTGTTTCAGAGAACATCAAATACAGCTCCTATATTATAATAATACAGTACCACCATCTATTACAATGGTATTACCTGTAGCAAAAGAAAAATTATCACTTGCGATACATGCATCAACCTTGGCGACCTCTTCAGGCCTGCCCATCTTCTCATTGAAGGCTCTTCGGCAGCCTTATTCCTATCATTTTCATTCATTGAATAATACTTTGCCAAGGTCGCAATGTTGTCAAGTGCTAGAGTGTAGGCACGAATATTCTTGTCACTATACTCCAGTACTATACATTTTGTCAATGCGATATTTGCAGCTTTGGCGATAGTATACGATGCACCTTCAATGTGTCCTGCAATCGCAGGAGTTGAAGAAATATTAATTATTACCCCCTCTTCGGGATTATTCTGCAACATAGAATGTAAAACTGCCATTGATAAACGCATAGATCCTTTCAGATCAACTTCTATGATCCTATCTACCTCATCATCAGTAACCTCGTGAAATTTTTTATACCAAATTTTCCTATCAACAGAATAACCAGCATTATTTATCAGAATATCAATTCGTTCATGATCAGATACTATTTGTTGTAAAAATCTTTTTATACTAGATCTATTAGTTACATCGATTTCAGCAGCAAATGTTTTGCCCTTAATCTCCTCTGCTGATTTCACTGCACTTTGCTTGCTTCTAGAACAGACAATAACTATCGCATTGTTGTTTTCTGCAAATTCTTTTGATATAGCAAAATCGATTACTCTAGTAGAACCTGTAACTACTGCTACCTTCACTTTAAGTGACAACAACAAATCAATTCATACTAGAATATTTGAATATATGGCTGTTTATATTCCCTAAGGTAATTTAATTAGTGTACTATGTAGAACTAACTAATATGTCATCTGCAGAAATTGCAGCTAAAGTAGTGAAGGGTTTGGAGCGCGAAGACTATAAGTTGCTCAAAGTTCTTGCTTCAGGTCTAAAACAACATGAGTCACTTACTAAAGATGAGATAACGACTTATTCAAAAATGCATAAGAATGTTGTTAACTTCCGAATTAGTCGATTGCACAATATGAAGCTAATTGGGAGAAACGAAAGAGGATATTCTTTACTTATGACAGGCCTTGATGCAATTGCACTAAGAATACTTGCTGACAATGACATTATCATCGGAGTGGGAAAGCCTATTGGTATTGGTAAAGAATCAGATGTATTCGAAGCAATTTCAGATATCGAAGAGGAGCGTGCACTTAAATTTTTTCGAATTGGTAGAATTAGTTTCAGAGAAGCAAGAAGAAAAAGAACGTTTGCTCGTAACCAGAATATTCACCATTGGTTGTTGATTAACATAGATGCAGCCAAGAGAGAATATGATACACTTAATCGATTGATACGTACAGGAATAAGAATTCCAACATTATATTATCGTGCCATGCATTGTGTTGTCATGAACAGAATAGATGGACTGAGACTTGTAGATATTAGAGAACTCGAAGCGCCAAAAATAACTTTACAAGGTATTTTGCATGATATAGGAATCGCTTACGAACATAATATTATTAACTGCGACCTGAGCGAATATAACGTATTACTAGATAGCAAAAATAACACATGGATTATTGATTGGCCGCAGGCTGTGTCAAGGAAACATCCCAATGCTGCTGATCTAATAAAAAGAGATGTCTATAATATTGTCAAATTCTTTAATAGGCGGTTTGGTTTAAGAAAAGATATAAACGAGGCGATAAGGGAGGTTATCACGACATTCACTTAAGCAATGAAGAAACCTTGTCTATCCTCTCCCATGTAAAGCAGGGTTCATTTCTACCGAAATGACCATATGCTGCAGTTCTTTTAAATATTGGCCTTTTTAAATCAAGCATTTTAATGATTCCTGCTGGCCTCATATCAAAGCTTTTTCTTACTTTGTCTTCAATCTTTTCCTCATTTATTTTACTTGTTCCAAAGGTATCCACCATTATAGAGACAGGCTCTGCAATGCCGATTGCATATGCAATTTGTACTTCACATTTATCTGCCAGTCCTGCTGCAACAACATTCTTGGCTATATATCTAGCCATATAACATGCAGACCTATCTACTTTTGATGGATCCTTTCCAGAAAAAGCGCCGCCGCCATGCCTTCCCATACCTCCATAAGTATCTGCAATAATTTTTCTGCCAGTTAGACCGGTATCACCTGGTGGGCCACCAATTACGAACCTACCAGTAGGATTAACAAGGAATTTGGTTTTATCATCAATCCAGTTATTACAAACTGGTTTTATCACATTATCAATGATTTCATCTCTCAACTGACTCAAACTGATATCTGGCTCATGTTGTGTAGATATTACAACTGTGTCAATTCCTTTTGGTTTACAATCTTCATATCTAATAGATACTTGTGATTTACCATCAGGCCGAACCCAGCTCAATTCTTTTTTCTTTCTCACTTCTGATAATTTCATGGTTAGTTTGTGTGCCATTGTAATTGGCAATGGCATTAATTCATATGTTTCATTTGTTGCATATCCAAACATAAGCCCTTGGTCTCCTGCTCCCTGTTCTTTATTCCTTTCTGCAGTAACACCCAGTGAAATGTCAGGACTCTGTTCATGCAATGATACCATTACAGAGCAGCTGTTGAAATCAAATCCGTATTCTGGTTTATTATAACCTATTTCCAAAATAGTATCACGGACAATTTTTTGCACATCTACTTTTCCTTTCGAAGTGACTTCACCAGCAACAAACACAATACCTGTAGTTGTCAAGGATTCTACTGCTACGCGTGAGTCAGGATCTTGTCTCAGGAATTCATCCAATATTGAATCGGAAATCTGGTCACATATTTTGTCTGGATGACCTTCGGTAACGCTTTCTGAGGTGAACAAAAACCGTCTAACCATATTCCATCTACCATTACCACCACGCGTCAGTAATAATCCTTAATTGTTCTCAGAACTCTTTTTCCAGTCTTATAAAGAGCACATTATTACCTCTAATTACCACTTTGCCATAATTTGCTAGGACATCTGCTCCATTAAACTCTTCTGCATCTACAAGAATTAAATTCATATATGAATCGACATTACTCATTCTACCGCGGTATTCAATCTCACTCTTCAATCTCACTGCAACCTTTCTGTTTAGTGAGCGCTGTAGCGTGGACAAAGGTCGTTTTGGCTGTTGCTGTGATGGCGTTGAAGATGACAATTCAATTAATCACTTTGCAATTCAAAACAACATGGCTACAATAAAAAGGTTCCTTTGTCCTTCAAATAACATACTGAATTTATTCTAGTGATTATTATTAAACAGCCATTGACAGCGATTATACACACAGGTTCAATATCAATTGATCGTCTACTTGGAGGTGGAATCCGCACAGGCATGGTTACTGATATTTTCGGTCAGAGTGGAACAGGCAAATCGCAATTGTGTTTTATGCTTTGTGCTAATTATGCTAAATATTCTACGCAAGAAGATACAATATTGTTTATTGATACGGCGGGAACATTTAGGCCCGAAAGAATTTCTGAAATTGCAGGCACTGAGAAAAGGAATAATATGCTCAATAAAATCATATTTGTTAGAGCTCTTTCTACGACCGACCAGATAAATGCAATAGAGAGAATCCCTGATATCAATGCACGGCTGGTAATAATTGACACAGCAACATCATTATTTTCTGATGAATTTAAAGGTGTCACAAGACACCTAGTATTGATGAAATACCTTCATAGATTGTCTCTTACGGCTATTAATTTTGATTGTGCTATAGTAATAACAAACATGATTCGAAGTGTTCCAATTAGAACAACAATAATAGATGAAGACGGCCATAATCTTACAACAGCAATAAAAACGATAATTAATTCATATCAACAGCGTGAGTTTATGGAATCTTCACTTTCAATTTATACACACATGAAATTGAAACTTGAAGTTATAAGTTTAGAAAAGTCACTGTTTAGAGCAAGTCTGATACAGCCTCCACGAAAAGAGCAGGTACTCTATACTATAACCTCTAAAGGTATTGCAGATTAACAACCACCCTATACCCGTTAGCATATGTTCTCTAACTAATTTTGAGTAATGTGTATTGCAATAGTTACATGGCAGCTGATTGTGGATATGATGACCATAAACTATACAATTTGAGCATAGACAGAGGATTTGAGCTGGTCTGTCCTGTATCAGAAATATACAATAATACTTCCAGCGAGCGACTGCAATTGATAAACTTTTATAAATTGGATTAGGACGTGCAATTTACTCCTGGAGAGGTATATCAGTAGAGCCATTAATAGAACACATCAAAGATATCTTCAAAATAGATCCTTTACCAGTAGGAGGATATCAGAGAGCAGTTGGTATAACTCTATTATCAGTACTACTCTATCAAATCATTGTTTGTTACAGTTGTAAGACACACAAACAAATCCAAGAGCAATCAAACACATGTTAGGAAGCTAATGAACAACAAAATTAACTTGAAAATTGCACAACCAAATTATGCCCCACTCTCAGGTACTTCCGATGTATTTAAGACACAAAGAGCACAACGACTCTATCAGATGATCTGAACAGGGTATGGGGTTAGACTGGAATGTTGACTGATGCTGTAGATCAAGATGAAGGTGAACCTCGTAAGAAATTTTGATTTTCACACTGGAAACTAGGGCCATTGTACCGTTGCAGGCTCCTACGTCCATCGATGCAGAGCTGATAACGGGTTAAATCTGATGTAACAGTTCTATAAAGTCATAAATGCTCTAGGTCTCATGTACGAATTTAGAGTTGAATCGGAGCCGGTATTTGTATAATGTTAAAGTAAAATAAGACATAGTATAAAATTAAACATGAAAGTCAAAGAGCTGCTTCCTTTGATAATTATCGTAGCTATAACCTTAACAATTGGAGGTATTTTGTTCTGGGCCAAGCTTACGCCTGAACAAACTATAACTAATTTTAATCCTATGACTGAAACGTCTCTGAGGAACGCT
>DATDFS010000201.1:0-2320 GCA_036522495.1 Nitrososphaeraceae archaeon
CAAGGGCAAGAATTTGAGTATTGCAGGCTTCGCCGATTATTATCACTACCCGTCTCAAACACCCATCTATCTTGTCCACATTATCATAGTCAACATCTTTCTATTTCTGATGTGATATGTCATAGTCATCGGCTGCTGGAAGATAACAACCGAAACATCGCCAATGGGAAGGTATGTGTCAATTAGCGTTAAATTAACAGTTTTAGGGCTGGACTAAATCATCAAGCACGAATAACAAGTCCGTAAGTGCACTTATGTCCTCCTGTTAGAGATACATGTTTGTACAATTGATTGAAGGGCCAAATCTTACTGGCTGACCATGTTCAATAGTTGTTAATCTCTACGGCGCATTCGGTATGCAGAATGTATTTGACGCGTCGTTCATTGGATTCTCAGTTGGTAAAGGCCATATTTCTGTCCATATCTCAAATATTTGTGCTTTAGTTCGCTTACAGCATCGATCCTTAGGCCTGATGATTCGAGGAGAGGAGATAGAATATTCGTCCTTGACGACTTGCAATCTGCAAGAGTTTTCGAATTCACTTGCCTTCAATAGTCTAGACGTGTACGCCCCGTTAATTGTGTATCTTTTCCCACGCCGATAGGTGGTATGTCATTCACTGCATAGATTTCTAGGCGCAGCTCAAACCCCCTCGTAGGTTCGAATAGGATTATTTTTTCATGTCTTTTCGTCATCAAGTATATTCAATGATGTCCTTGTCAATTCTTTTTTGATTGAAAAAGTAGACCCTTGAAAAAACACTACTTAAATTCTTCCTCCAATATCCTTCTTTTCTTCGTCATTTGAAATATGCGATCGGTCCTTTTAATGGCTTCATCTCTGGGACGGTCAAGAATCATTGATTGCATTAGCAGATGATTCTCTGGGATAACCATGCCGGTCTGGTCGTCAGAATACGAAATCTTAATCGTATCGTCTTGAACTCGAAGTACCTCTTGGTGGATGTGCACCATATTTGTATCGCCGTGTCGAAACCCAAGATCCATCGCCTTTTTCCTGATTGCAGCTGTACCTCTGGCTGAATTTAATATAGCCACCCCAAACTCATTGCGGAATGTTTCGATTATTTTATCTTTACTTGGGGCTTTCCCGTTGAATCTGATTACCATTTGATGCAAATGCATCATCCTAGAGGGTACCTTGTAAGCATCAACATAGAGGTTTGATGCTGGAATGAAATCTCTAACATCGTCTTGGTGATGGGGATTTTTATCCCATTCAATAGAATCCTTTACGTCCTTAGAGTCTTCAAGATCGGCCCACCTTCTGATTAGTGTAACATCGTATCGTCTTATTCTGTCTCCAAAATTTTCAATTAAAGGCTGCATTATCCTCCCCATACCTGAAACATTGCAGCTGCCCTGAATTACGTATGTTTTGCCTGCCGCCTTAGCATAATTTACCCTTGAATTATGAATCATGTCAGCCACAGAGCGCTCACCATGCCTATCTTCTCCACCTTGAAAAATAGCCGCCTTATTCATCGGTTCATATAGCTTTTTTTTATTATCGTATCCGCCTCCTTCTTTTGCAGCATCTACCACCAGGTCACTTCCGCCAATGGCTTGGGAAATAACACCTGTTATATCGTAGCCTTTCTCTTTAAATTGATTTACCATCCCATCTGGAACGTAAATGTCAAATCCATTGTCCATAGCGTCTTTAGTTTTGTCATCGGCGGTGTACTTTGCAATACCAATGAATTGTACTTCTTTGTCTGATGAGAGTACTGCAGCTAGTCGACGACCGATATTGCCGTAACCATTTATGAATACCCTAACCAAGCCTTAATCCCTAAACTTAAATGAGCTCACAATGGTTTCAATATTTTATATGTGTATCCCCTTGTATAATGCCGATCTATATATAGTTAGATAAAGAAGATCATTTCCCTATCTCGTGTTCAGCCTTATGACACACAGGAAGCCGACTGTCTGAATATAAATTATGGGAGGCAAAGATCAAATAAAACGCATGCATATAGCGTTTTGAGCGCATAAAAGTAGAGGCTGGTACTGGAAGGAACAGCTATAAGTATATATCTCGTCGTCGACTACAGGTTTATCCAAAACATGAATGAAGCGAAGCGAAGTAGACAGGCAGGAGAAGTGGATGTTTTTGACTATAATCGTGGTGGTGTTATTTAAAATCTCAAGTAACAAATGCGTATGATTGCAGATGAACGTGCTTATTCTAGATAATTATGACTCCTTTGTTTATAATATTGCGCACTTACTGGGTGAACTTAAAACTAATCCCGCAGTCGTTAGAAATGACAAGATAACCATAGCAGATATT
>DATDFS010000202.1:0-52770 GCA_036522495.1 Nitrososphaeraceae archaeon
TTTCAAGCTGACAAAATTAACTGACGATATAGAAACAGACTATGTTCATTTCAACCCATACATAAATCTGAGTACAAATAAACATTTTAGTAGCAGCATTTTTGGATTATTCCTTGAATGGCTGGTAGAATTGATTACGCTAGTACTGGCAATATGCATTTCCCATATTCGTCCTAGGCTCTCACTTAGCGACAGGAGTATTGCAAATTAGAGCATGTAATAAATTGGCCGAATCTGTTTGTATATATGCACAACAAAATGATTTTTGAAGGTATGTTCAATTGAACAGAGCCTAGTCTTATCTTGAAACAGACTTTTAATCTTTATTAACCTCCTGAGTTTTACCTTCAGGAATAATTCTCGTCCCTTTATAATCTCTCAGTTTTTCAACAATTTGATACATCCGTTTATAAGACGATTCTAGATTCTGGTGCTGTTGAAGAATTGACCTTGTCTTTAAATATTTTGTCTTGAGATCTAAATCATTCTCATTGAAGATCAATCTCGCAACCTTATTAGATTCACTTAAGTAGTTTTGGATATGCTTTTTAACAGATTGATTCTCCAGCAAGAGAGATATGAGCAAATCAGGTTCCTCTGTCATGATGCTTGCTGCCAGGAGTGATTGTATTTCAAAGGTGGTACCAGTAACGTCCCTTAAATAAGAAAGATCCTGTTTGGAGATAGTGCCTGCAAATACCATATTTATATAATGCGTTAGCCCTAGTACGACCCCTATCAATTCATCATGGATCTTAGCGTTCGGGATAACCACTACTATTGCTTCCTCAAATATTTCATTTAGAATCTTGAGCTCATTTTCTTCGTTTCTGACTGGAATCAACAGAATTTTCATTTGTTTCAAATCCTTTCTTCCGGGTCCGAACATTGGATGTATGCAAAGTGGTTTGATTTTACTTGAAATTTTTTTAAGGGCCATGGAGGTTTGTTGCTTTACTGATGATATCTCTGCTAAGATGGCTCCTGGTTTCATTTTTGAAGCACATTCATGTATCATTAAGGGGGTAGTTTTTGTTGGTACACAAACCAGTACCAGATCTGCGCCTTGTACGCAGTTCGCAATATTCTCATAAATTATTGTATTAGAAGAACATTTCATGGAAGCCGGTTTAATATCATAAACTGAAATTCCTATCCCTTTGTTATTGAAGTATCTTGAAAACCAACAACCCATATTTCCTCCAGCTCCGATGACTGCTATTTCTTTTATCATTCCATGCTAACCCAAAGAAATAGCTAACTCTAAAACATCTAACCCTTTCTCCAAAATGTAAGTTGGTTGGCATGCGGAAATTCTAATAAATTCACGATAGGATTCACCAAAGCCACTTCCTGGAGCTAGAGCTACACCTAAATCAAGTAGTCTTTCTACAACTGCAATATCGTTGCCTACCCCTTTCTTCAGCTTTGGATAGACATACATTGCTCCGTCAGGTTCAACAAATGGAAGAGACATGTTTCGTAATCTGTTGGAAACGAGGTCCAATCTTTTCTTAATTCTCTTTTTATTTTGGATAGAACTATTGTTGACTTTTAATGCAGCCAAAGCACAATACTGCATCGGTTCTGGAACGCAAGTAAGTGCAGTGGCTTGAACTTTGGCCATTTTACCAATAGTTTCTTTGTTAGCGACTCCGTATCCCACTCTAAAACCAGTCATAGCATGACCTTTCGAAAAAGAAGATATCATAATGCTTTTGTCATAATTGTATCCCAAAATGCTTTTAAAATGATTGAAGGCGTAGTCTGAGTAAACCTCATCGCTGAGGATGTATAGATCATTATCCTGTGCCAAAGAAACTATTTGTCGTACTGTCTTATCCTCTAGGATCCTGCCTGTGGGATTATTTGGATAGTTTATAGCAATCATTTTTGTGCTACTATTTATCATGTCTGCAAGGTTTTTTATATCAGGATCCCATTTATCCTCTAATGTTGTCTTTAAAACGTTGGTTTTAGCTCCAATGAAATCGGCGCATTCTTTATATGCAGGCCATGCAGGCTCTATCGAAATCACTTCATCTCCTGCTTTAAGGAGTGAAGTAAAGGCACTGAAAACAGCAAATCTTGCTCCTAATGTAACCATAACTTGATCTTCTGTTATGCTGTTACCAACCTTTACTGCTATGGCTTGACGCAGCCTTGGAATCCCTTTTGTTTCAGTATAATGATATTGACGGTTATCATAGGCTCGAGCTAAAGCAGTTTTAACGGTTCTCGGAGGGGGATAGTCAGGTTCTCCTACCTCCATATGAATAATTTTTTTCCCAACTGCTTCAAGTTGCTTAGCCTTCATAAAAATACCTAAATGCGTTTGTCGGGGTAATTCACCATCTTGTTGATTTTGCTGTAATCTAACAGATTCCATCAATAAAATATTGAGCAGTCTTCCACAAAACCTTGTATCCATGCCAATCTCCTTAGATATTTTTAAAATAGATTTTCGAATGTCCTGCTCAACTTTTTCGTCATTAACCTCCATATTCAGTTTCTTTTTAATTTCACCGATTTGCGTTGAGATTTGCATCCTCTCATGTACTTGATACATGATTCTCGCCGTTAATTCTAGTATTTCTGAGCGCAGTTTGTTTAAGTCTTCATTGTTAGCTATTTCAAATCACTTCTTTAATACAGGTTGGATAAATCCACCTCTAAGAGCATGATCAGCTAACACCATAGTTACAACTGATTCTACTACGGGCGGAGCTCTTGGCACGACACATGGATCATGTCTTCCAGGGACATTAAGCGCAACTTCTGAACCAGTCGAAACATCAACGGTATGCTGGGTTTTGGCTATTGATGCAGCTGGTTTGAAGCCTATCCTGATTATAATCGGCATACCATTCGATAATCCCCCAAGAATTCCACCCGAATTATTAGTCTTGGTAATCACTTTACCATCTTGCTTAACATACAAATCATTATTCTTAGATCCCCTTTGTTTTGAACCTTCGAAACCTGAACCAAATTCGATTGCCTTTACCGCGGGAATGCTGAAAATTGCCTTACTGAGATCAGATTCTAACGAACTAAATATTGGTTCGCCAAATCCTATAGGTAAACCCACGCTGACGCATTCGATGATCCCACCCAATGAGTCACCATCTCGTCTTGCTTGCATAATTGCAGATTTCATCTTCTCGGCGGTTTCGGCGTCAGGACACCTTACATCGTTTGTATATCTATTTTTTTTTGCCTTCTCTAAAGACAACTCACTGGACCTAATGTCCCCAATTTGTATGGTATATGCTACGGTTTCTATTCCGATAGAATGCCTTAATAATTTCTGACTAATCGCTCCTGCCATTACAAGAGTAGCAGTCAATCTACCTGAGAATCTACCACTGCCCCTGTAGTCTGTAAAGCCACCATACTTTACCATCGCCGGATAATCTGAATGTCCCGGTCGTGGTTTTGTTTTAATCAAATCATAGGGTCGTGAATCAGAATCCTTATTCCATATTGTCATACAGATAGGTGCTCCTGTAGTAAAACCGTTGAAAACCCCTGAAATGATTTCAACCTTGTCCTCTTCCCTACGCTGTGTGGTGATTATGGACTGGCCTGGTTTTCTTAGATCAAGCAGAGACTGTATATCTGTCTCATCGAGTCTTAAACCTGCTGGACAACCATCAACTACCACTCCGATACACTTGCCATGACTTTCACCAAAACTCATAGCTACAAAGCGTTCGCCAAGTATATTTCCCGCCATTGTCTAAATACAGCCAAAATTAATCCTGTTCTATATATTGGCTTTTTGGCCACAATCGAAAATTAAAGTTCAGAGCCATATTCTTCAAGCAAAAATATCAAATCTGTTTATTTTTAATCTATTTTATCCTTAATTTATATAAATAGAAGTTATTCTCTATCTGGCATTAGTCTTATAGATGCGCGCAATTTTATCATATCTTGTATAAAACTCGGATATGACACATCAACAGATTCTGCACTTGTCACGCTTGATTTTTCTGTTAGCATTGATGCAATAGTAAATGCCATAAATAACCTGTGATCATTAAATGCCTCAAGGGTTGCATTTTTCAAAACTTCAGGAGCATTTATTACCATTTCATCGTTTCGTTCCCTAACGGTTGCACCGAGTTTCATTAACTGCGAAGTGATATTTGCTACTCTATCCGTTTCTTTGAATCTTGCATGAGCTATGCCGTCTATCTTAACGGGAGAACTTGCTTTTAACGCCAATATAGCAACTACAGGTAGAAGGTCAGGAGTGTCAACAAGATTGAACTCCCCTCCCTCTAAAGTACAGGAACCGTAGACCGTTACTTCACCTTTTTCTTTCTCAACTTTGATTTTACCTCCCATCTTTCGAATAATATCTATTATGTGTGAATCGCCTTGTGGTAATCCAAAATTGAGGCCATTTATCGTAACCTCATCACCAACTAGAACACCTGCTGAAAGAATCATGGCGGCAGCTGAGAAGTCTGTTGGAATATCAAAAACTGCAGATCTATATTCTTTATTCTGAATGTAATATTCTGAAACGCTTGGTTCATAATTTATTGTAACACCAAATGCTTTCATGGTTGCCAGTGTAGCTTCGATATATGGCTTGGACACTTGCTCTCCATTAATCCTTATTGTCACCATAGAATCTGCGTATATGCACGAAATCAAGAGGGCAGAAACAAACTGACTTGAAACACCTCCATTGATAGCAGCCACTCCTCCCTTAATTCCTCCTCCTTTCACAAGAAGAGGTGCCTTACCATTTAACTTGCTAGAATAGCAATGAACTCCAAGCTGGGTGAGAGCATCTAGTATAGGCCGCATTGGTCTTTTTCTAAGGCTCTCATCTCCAGTTATAATCGTAAATCCTTTTTTGACTAATGCAGCCATTACAGTCAGTATTCGGATTGACGTACCGGAATTCTCGGCATTAAGGATGTTTTCAGGGGCCTCGTAACTATGCTTGCCTTCTATATACAAAGTAGTATTTTTCTGGTCTATATCCGCACCCAATAACCTACAGGCTGCAAGCGTCGCAAGAGTGTCACGGGAAAGCAAAATATTCGTAATAACTGATCTTCCCTCGGCAAGAGATCCAATAGCGATTGCTCTATGGCTGTAGCTCTTGCTTGAGGGACACCTTAGAACTCCACCTATTGTTGACTTTTTTATAAGGACTTTAACCAATTATTTTTTCTGCACTTGCCTTCTGATTGTTTATCTTGGAAACTAGAATATTCCCATTGAAGTCACCAAACACAGATTTAATATCATCTATTTGATTTTCGTAAGCTACTGCCGCCACAGAGGGCCCGTTGCCAGATACACTCGCTCCTAATGCATGCCTTTCTAATGCTGCCAGTACGGGCTCGTAATTCACGGATAACGCTGCAGATGCAAGGACACCATTCAATTTCATAGCTTTCCAATATTCACCTGCTTCAGCTAAGTTAAACGCATTTATGAAAAAGTCTGACATTATACTCAATTTATCTATATTTCCACGCGATGTACCCTGTGGAAGCAGAATTATTGCATAGAGATTGTCTGGAGCCTTTTCTCGGCGAATTAAATTGCGTGCATAGTTGTCAGTTAAGACGAAGCCACCGAAATAGCATGCAGCAGCATCATCGTAAGCCCCTGTGACGGTGACTTTCGCATCCAAAGATGCACTTACAGCAATATCCAAAACTGTATAATCGCCCCTATTGCTATCGATGAGTCTGCTGCACGCTAATGCAACAGCATTGGAAACCGCACTCGAGCTCTTTAAGCCGAATCCCAAAGGGATTTCAGATTCTATATGTATGGATACCATATTATTAGCGATTATCTCTGCTGGAATGGTCTTGTAAACTATGTTTCTGAGCAACCTGTCATCTTTTGTCCTATGAAATTTAATGCCTTGTCCATTTTCCAACGATACCTCAGCAGTTACCTTCAAAGAAATGCCTAATGCCGAGCCTTTACCTGTCGCAATCGCATTAACGATAGAAATAGCTCCGTGCATCGTCGCTCGAACTTTGTTCGTCATATGGGTTCTCCAAACGATCCAAAGAGAGCCTTTTTCATTGCTTCCCTGGGAGCAGTCATTCCTGTCCAGATTTCAAAAGCTTTTGCTCCCTGTTCTACTAACATTTCGTATCCGTAGACTATTTGTGCTTCTGCATATCTTGCATTTTCAAGCAAATTCGTCATCATCGGTTTATATACTATATCATAAACAATGGTACCTTTCATTATGTGTTCGTAATCTATGACGCTTTCCTCATTATTCGTTCCAACAGGAGTTGAGTTAACGATTAAATGTGATCTCGCAGCTGCTTCTTGTATACTATGAAAATCCATGGCAGTACATTTTAAACCAAGACTGGCACCTATTCCTGCAAGCTCTTCTGCTTTTTTCAGATTTCTATTTGCGATTAGAATTTTACTAATTCCATTTTGCTCTGAAAGAGCAGCAATTACGGCACGAGCTGCACCTCCTGCACCCAGTAGAAGGATTGTCATTCCATTAAAGCTTACATTTCGCTTATGTAACGGCTCAATAAAACCATAGACATCCGTATTATAAGCCGTGAGGATTCCTTCAACGTTTTTAACAGTATTTGCCGCTGTAGCATTCTCAGCAGTAGAGTCAAGCACGTCAACATGATTAATGACCTCTACTTTATGCGGTATCGTCACGTTGAATCCCGCTATATTTATGGATCGAAGTGAAGAAATAGATAATTCCAGCTCACCTTTTGGAACCCTAAATGCAATATAGGTGCAATTGAGACCAAGTGATTTGAAGGCTGAATTTTGCATTGCAGGGGACAGTGAATATTGAATAGGATCTCCAATGATGCAATATGTCTTAATTTGGCTTTGCATATGTTTACTCAACATGATAATTGTCAACACAGAAAAAACTTTGTGAGATCCCCCTCATTTGCTTGATTCTTATCTGATGAAGCTATAAAATCATCCAATGCGGCGGAAGTAAAATGTGCTTTTCCCAACATATTAATCTTCTATATTGACAAATTAATTCTTTTCAATTGTCAATTATATCGATTAGCACTAGCGAGCAACAACATATCATTCTTTTGATTGGAGACGGTACAATTGGGTGCCACACGATGTAATCAATAATAACACATATACCTTGTAAAGTGTGCTGCTGAACAGCACTCTTTGGTTGGAGGGTCCTAGCAAGACTATAATGTGCATCTTCCATACATACGCTGATTGGTTTCGAAATTTGATGTAGTTAAGATACTAACAATGGTAACAAAAATGGGATGGAATTTTTTTCCAACTTGCAATCAGCGCTTCTGACCTTATATGCAGCGGCTCATCAACAAGTCGTGATCTTGCTAGTTTGACATATTCCTTAACCATATCTATACCTATGTAATGTCGACGAAAGTGAAAAGCTACTTTCGAAGTTTGTCCGCTTCCATTGAAAGGATCAACCACGATATCTCCTTCATATGAATATAGTTTCATCAGTCGATAGGGAATTTCCTCTGGGAACGGACATGGATGTTCAATAAGACCTGGTGGTACCGGAGCGATGTGCCAAACAGAATTTGCGATCTCCTTTGTCCACTCTTCATGTTTTGCAGGAAGCATTTCTAGACGTTGAGTTCTACCGCTATTTACGTCTCCTTTTCTCAACACGAGAATGAATTCATGCATTATATTTGCCCTATAATATTTTGGATAAGGATTGATCACAAACGAACCGTACCTGTTAGTTCCACCGGTCACCTTGTGCCAAATAATTTCTTCATGTAAATTCCAGTTACCAAATGGCTTAACAAGCTTTGATAATAGGATGTGGGGTAGTGGTTGAAGTGTTCCGTTTACAACTTCATTGCCAATAACTATACAACAGTACCCTCCATCTTTTGAAACTCGATAAACTCTATCATTAAAAACCTCTACCATCTCCTCAAGATAATCACTAATCTCCTGTTTTGTCCTACCGCGATAGTACCCTTCGTCTCCAGAAGCGTGCATATCGTAATCAATAGCATTTCCGTAAGGCGGTGAAGTAATTGTCAATTGAACTGAATTTGATGGGATCCTTGATAGCACCTCTTTACAATTACCGGTGATTATTTTATCAATTATATTCTGTTGAAATAGCATTACCTATTTGTAATTCAAACTCTCTCCATATTCGGAATACTTTAAAATAATAAACTTTCTGATAAACAAAAATCATTTAACCGCTTCAAAGAATAAATTATTTTTCTACTATGAATTCCTTGACTTCTAGTCCAAAATGTCGACCAGATGGCATCTTCGTGTAAGCAAGTATCCCATCTCCAAGTTTCAATTCCGTTACTGGTATTAAATTACCATTGGTTGTTATGAATCTTACCGTTTCTGCATTTTGTAAAATTACTGTACCAATTTCATTACGTATTTCTGCGCTGATTAGTCTTAACGGTCGCGTTTCAATTTTTGCTCTTCCAACTGTTGCACGCCTTGAAGTACCCTCTTTATTTACTATTAGTATCTCTATACCCGATTCAATTTCTGATAGATACTTTGTATTTCCATCAGGTGTTATTGTGTAACAATAAACAGCCCCGGCGTTTACTCTAAATGGTCTTGGCGAAGTAAAAGACGATCCTACTGACTCATTATGTACAAGAAACATGAAATTAGATCTACTACCAATCAGCATGCCTTCTCCTGTTCTAAGCATAGAAACTGTGTCGACACAGACCCTTTCACCCATCCCAACATCCTTGATGTCAATGATTTTGGCTGTCTCAATCGGAAATACCATATTTTCCAGATATTGTCTAGACTGATTAACCTCATTCACATTATTTGTTGACAGTATGACACCATCGACTCCCAATTCTAAAACTCCGAACATTACCCTCACCTCGTTTGCATTTTTGGCAGTTGCATATATCTTGGTTCTGGATTTGTGAAGTTTGGCAATGATATTCTCCAGAGGAATAATCTTCCAGTCCAAGGCTTCCACGACAACTATATCTGAGCCTGATTCAGCTGCTTGTGCAATTTCAGTTATATCATCATTGCTTAACACCTTTTTGAAATACCCTGATACCCTGCCTGCCAGTTCAGCTTTCTTTAATTCATCAATCGTCCTGCAAATAATTACGTCTGCCTCCTCAGACTCAAAGATAGTTTTGAAATACCTTCCTGACACTAATTTTGGATCAATATTTAGAAATGTGACGCCCTTTAAGCTTGATAGAAAATCATCCAACTCAGATTTTGAAACAGTTGGTTTAATTATTAGCTCTTTGCTCAAGATCAGCCAAAACCTCTTTTGGACTCTTTCCCCCTAAAATGATATTACTTAGGGCATGTATGATAGCAGGAGGATTTCTATGCTGGAAAATATTTCGACCAAATGTAACGCCTTTTGCGCCTGCTTCCATTGCTCCAAAGCACATTTCAACGATATCCTTATCTGTCTTTGCCTTTGGTCCGCCTGCTATTACAATAGGCACAGGACAGCTTTTTACAACTTTTCGAAAGGAATTGACCTCACCTGTGTAGACTGACTTGACAATATCAGCCCCCGCTTCTGCGCCTATCCTAGCAGTGTGAGCGACTATTTCTGGATCATACTGATTCTTAATTGTTTCACCTCTAGGATACATCATTGCTATTAAGGGAATGTTCCATTCATCACATTCATCAGAAATCATGCCCAAATTATATAACATTTCTGGTTCTTCTTTCGCTCCGATATTGATATGGACAGAGACTGCATCTGCACCAAGCCTTAATGCCTCTTCAACACTGCCCATCAAGACCTTTCTATTGGGAGCAGGACCAATAGAAGTGCTTCCTGAAAGATGAACGATTAGCCCGATATCTATCGCTCTAGGCAAAGTCTTGATAATCCCTTTATTAACTAACACGCAGGTAAGGCCTGCCTTTTCACACTGGTAAATAACAGAATGGATATTTTCTAAACCCGGAATAGGACCATTACTAATGCCATGATCCATAGGAATGCAGAGCATCCTATCTTTTTTTAAAATTCTGCTAAGTCGAATGTCTCTGCCAAGGACCATGTGTATGAGAGCATCTTTTGAACCTACTTAAAAGTGATATGTTTCGAAGCGAAGTTGTAGTTACTAAATTTACAAATAGGAGACAACTCACGTTTGTGTTTGTTGTTCTGCACAAGGTCCATTACCCTCTGGATAGTTTTGGAATTGAATTTTGATTTCTTCAGACTATTTATATCCAATTTCCTCAGTATTTCATCTATTTCTTCATAGCATAAACCAATTTCGTCCTCTGCTGTTTGACCCTTCCACAATCTAGGACTGCTTTTTTTTTCCAGAACAGCAGAAGGGATTTGTAAATATCTTGCTAGTTCTCTTACTTCCGTCTTGTATAAATCGGCTATAGGAAAAATATCTGCAGCACCATCACCATGTTTGGTATAATAACCTAACTTTAGTTCGCTCTTATCCGCTGTCCCCAGAACTAACCTATGCATTATTCCAGCGTAATAATAAAGTAAGCACATTCTTAGCCGAGAAGAAAAGTTTCCTTGGGCTAACTTGTTCTTTGGCATCTTTGTTAATAACCTTCTCTTTGCAGCCCCTATCTCAATAATTTTGTATTTTATTCTGAGACTCTTTGCTAGTTGTTGGGCATCAAATATGTCCTGCTTAGGAGTGATCTTCAGCTCTGGTAAAATTAATGCAAAGACGCATTTCGCCCCAAGTGCCTTGACAGCGAGACTAGCTGCTACAGAAGAATCTAAGCCTCCACTTAGACCAACAACCACGCCTTCAGAGTTCCTTTTATTTACTTCATTGACGATAAAGTCTGTTATAATTCCAACGCTACTCTGCAGCATGACACTTTACACTCGTCGCGGGATAATTTATCCGAGATTCGATGACATATAAAATTATTGAGATCTGCCTGTGAAGCTAACGAATTCTGCAATTAACTTGATTACAAAAGCAATTCCTCCCACAACACCCATGCCAAGAAGTACCAGACGCAGATGTGTCATGTAGTCATCCTTGCTTGTCTTCTTCGCCAGTTTCAACGTCTGGAACATTTCTAAAACCTTGTGTTCAATAAAAGACAAATAAATACGATGCAGTTTCCTTTATCGGTAATTTGAACTTACCTGTTAAGCATAGGTTGCACAACATACTACGGTATTTTATATTCTGTAGATCACCTTAACACACTCAATTTTAATCTGCCATCTGCTATCTAATTTCAGCTGCATACACGCAGCTTAGTATCTTCTTTTATCTGGTAAGAGATGGCTGAACTGCATAGATCGGTTCTTTTTCCGTCCTCTGCATCTCGACGAATGTCTCAGTGTTTTGAATTCCTTCAATTTTGCCGATACGCTCAATGACTATGTTGTGTAACTCTTCGAGTGTACGCGCATTGACAGAAACAATCATATCAAATCTACCAGTAACCTCTGATAATGACCTGACTTCTGTAATCTTTAAAAGCTCAGAATGAATTGGCTCCTTTAATTTAGGATCTCTGTTAATGCCAACCGTTGCCTTGACATTAATGCCGAGGATGTCTTCATTGACTATAACTGTAAACTTTTTAATGA
Organism: Nitrososphaeraceae archaeon; assembly: GCA_036522495.1. Taxonomy (GTDB): domain Archaea; phylum Thermoproteota; class Nitrososphaeria; order Nitrososphaerales; family Nitrososphaeraceae; genus Nitrososphaera_A. The sequence continues at coordinate 11,603 of DATDFS010000202.1, forward strand.
GATCCCGTTTAGAGAGACGTTTTATTCTACTGTAGAGAACGGATGCATTAACATTGAGTTTTTTGCTCAAATGTGGCACGGAAATACTTGCATCTCTTGTCAGTTCAGATAATATCCTCATATCTAACTCGTCAAATCTTTGCAAATTATTTCAGTTTAAGTTTAGTAGTCTACATTAATAAATGTAATTTTTGTATATTTCACAAAAGTGATAACGAGTAGAACTAACATGTAGGGGTGTTTTGCGATATATCATCATCCGATATATTCTTTGAGAAGCACAATTATTATATATTTTGAGAGAGGATCATGAAGGGATGTTCGGAAGAGGAAGGATAAAAACTGGGGATTATCTTTTTGTGGTCAAAAAAGACCAAAATTACAATAATCTAATCATCGGGAAAGCTCTATCAGTCAATGGTAACAGAATTTCAATCAGAGGTACATATGTGCGTCCTGTCGGTTTGATTGAACGCGTACAATCGGGCCGAGTCGCTGGCAGGCCCCAAGAAGTTCTAAACAATCCCGACCCCAACAATTGCATCTTTATGTTGATTGATAGAGTTGAGACCGGTACCTTTAACCAAGAGATCGATCAGAATACAAGCAGCGTAGCATGGATAAACGAAAAACGCTTCTATGTTCTTGATGGCTGGATAAGAGAGAACCTTCCAGATATGTTTGCTGATGTCCTGAGAGCAAATACCGAACAGGACCGAATACAGGCACGAGATACTCTTCTAGAGAAAATGAACTCACTTTATGAAAAAGATCTCAAGGATCACCTTTATGCGGTAGCAAGGAGTACTAAAGTTATCTAACTATTTGAAAGTTTTATATTATGGTCGCAGATAGAGCATCTTTGGATTATGGAATACGTCTATGCCGCGTTATTATTACACAAATTAAAGCAAGAAATAACAGAAGATAATGTCAAGAATGTCATAAAGGCCACCGGGGCCACCCCTGATGACGTCAGGATAAAAGCGCTAGTCGCAGCCTTAAGCGAGGTAAATATCGAGGAAGCCTTGAAGGCAACCCCACCAACCGCTTCTTCAGTCGCTCCTCCTATAGCAGGCGGTGGATCAGCTACAACCGGAGCTCCAAAGGAGGAAGAGAAGAAGGAGAAGAAGGAAGAAGAGGCCTTAGAAGGGCTTTCTGCTCTATTTGGATAAATATCCTTATCATAACTTCCATCGATATCTGCAAACCGGGTAGGTAGACTCACGAATAGTGGTATATTAATAGCACCACCTTTCTACTCGCCACAAGTCGATTAGTAGCATAAAACGTTACTAAGTTACATAACCCTTCTTCATTGCCAAATTTGCTACTAGTTGTGCTTTGCTCTGTGCCGTTGTCAAAACAAAACTAATAGTATCAGTTGATAAGTACTCTGATTCTGTAGCCAATGCCATTGCACTATATTGTGCTCTTGAAATTAATGGTTTGACTGTTTCTGTTGTAATATATTCTGCTTCGATTGATATCTTGACCGCCGAGAGGAAAGAATTCTGCAACTCATTACGATATTCCTCCAAGTCTATTTTTAGATCAGATTCATTGAAAAATAGACTCTCCGCAATAGCAGCGTGTATAGAAATTCCCGCCTCAATAGGTTTGATATTCAGCTTGCTCATAAGTGATGCAAGTTTCTGAGATATAACACTGCCAGATTTTGCAATAATAGTGTCCCTGGATACCCAGATACTGCCTTCTTCAATTTTAGTAGGAACATTTGATTCCTTGAATTCCGATAATACAGGGCCAGGAGTAATGCCTGTATTTCCTGCGGGAATTGTGATATCCTTCGTAACAATATCACCCCCCTTTGCCGACAGGAATACTTTATTCTCATTTAAGATTAAATTCAATTTGAATGCGTTAATGTTGGTGAACATTAACGCACACTGGCCCTCCAATTCTTTGCTTATATTTTCTAAGTTCCTTACGTCAGTTACTCTTTCAAATGCTCTTTGAGCAACCTTGTTTTTGATGATCAGGATTATTATGTCATTTCGGAACTTTTTGCGAATGGTCATTAACTGAGTGGCTCGAACCTTTGTTATCTTTGAAAGGGCAACAACATCATACTGTCTTACAATCTCTTGCAGATGCGCAAACATAAGGCGTTTCTTCTTCGGATAATTTTTTTGGCGCTTAGGGATTGACACCTGTGCTGTCATTTTATTTGCCCCTCTTTTGATTCTCTTTCATCATTGCAGTGTGTATTGCGGCTGGCCTGCCCATGGTAAACTTCACAATAGCATTACGGACATTCTTTTCTCCCTGGGGTAGTTTTTTCTCGACCGTGGCTATAATTGCACTCGCATTTGCTGTCAACTGATCATCATCCATATCTTCGTCACCAATTTTGGTAGAAATGTTAAGCTGATTCTTTGCTCTGACACGTACAGAGTTTTTCAAACGACTTGCAATTGATTCTACTGGCGCTCCATACGGAAGTGGTGATGGCATTTTACCTTTTGGACCCAAGAATTGACCCAATGACCGACCTACTGTAGACATTAAGGCAGTGTCAGACAGGAAGAAGTTATAGGATCGTACGATTTTTCGTGCCTCTCTCTTGTTAGTACCTAATCTGTCTAATTCGGCAGGTTCTATTATTCTATCAATCCCTGCTCGTTGTGCTTTGGTACCCATGTCCCCTGATGCAACTATACATATGCTTGCGGCTCTCCTTGATTTGTAAGGTAAAGCAACAACTTCATTAAGATTAAAGCCCTTTTTGACCTCGATATCTTTCAATACTAGCGTTAGTTCGACCGACTGCTGGAACTTACGGTTGGCAGCGTTCTCTCTAGCGCTTCTTATTAGCGATTTAAGCTGACTATCGCTTAACATAATATATATACCGACCAATCTAGAAGGAAAGCCATTTAAAATTGTTTAGTGACTTGACCTTTGAGACGGTAGTCAGAAGACGCTGGAAGTCTAGTTAGCCATAATGTCCTCTGATGTTAGCATTGCCTAGAATTTATTGGACAAACCTTACCAAAGTGGCGGGCCCGGTGGGCTTCGATCCCACGACTTCCGGCTCCCCCCGATAGACTTAGAAGGCAGGCGCTCTATCCATGCTGAGCTACGAGCCCGTGCAGATAGGTTATTAAGTACTAGCAATTTTCTAGTAGTACAAATCGCCTAGCATGGTAACGTGAGAAACAAAATAGCCTTTATAAAATGTTTAGTCTTTGACTTGCGTTATAGGAACATGTTATCCAATAGTTTTAACTTAAACCTGAAACAGCATGATGAAATCTATGAAACTAAATCATTGTCTTAAACTCCAATTGAGTTGTCAATATTTCGGGTTAAGATTTTTGAAAAAATCGTATTTCGACTTGATAAGAAAGTATTTCAGTTGTATGCTTATATATTAACAAACCAGATCATGTAATTGTAATGGTTATGGATGAAAATCCTTGTACTGGAGGCCGCAGCCATGAAACCTTAAAAGACATCCATGAACTGAAAGAAGTTGTTCACGGTATAAAGAGATGGAGGCGTTGAATATACATGATAAAAGGAACCTTAGCCCCCGGCCATCGTGAAAAAAATCAGGAGAAAATAATACAAGAAAAGGAAGCGGAAATGGACAAGATTATAAAAGATTTTGAGGAGAATTCACGGAAGCTTGATAAGGTTAGATCTTTACTCCACGCAGCGGGAAACATAGAAGTAGGTAATACACCGCACGAAGTAGTACAGCAAAAGAGGACATATAATCTCTTGCACTATCGTCCTTTGGTTAGCAAGCCCGCAAAAACACCCCTTTTGGTAGTTTATGCCTTGATCAACAGATCATACATTCTAGATTTACAGCCAGACAAAAGCTGGATACGTAATTTGTTAAGGCAAGGTTTTGATATTTATCTCATGGATTGGAAAACACCAACGAATGTTGACAAATATGATTCGTTTGACGATTATGTAAATTGTTACATAGATGACTGCGTCGAACTGGTAAGAAAAAAGAATTCTGTCGACACAGTTACTTTGCACGGGTATTGTATGGGTGCTACGATGTCAGTGATTTATACAACTATGCATCAAGATAAGATCCGCAATCTTGCTACCATAGCGCCAGTGATCGATGCAGACAAAGACACAACTGTACTTAGTAACTTTTCCAAACATATAGATATTGATAAAATGTTTGATTCCGTAGGCAACTTACCCTCGGAGCAACTTTATGCAGCCTACTCAGCTCTAAAACCATTTAAGCAAGGAGTAAATAAATACTTTAATCTGGTTGAGAACATTGATAATGATCGCTTTGTTCAAAACTTCCTTCGGATAGAGAAATGGCTTTACGATACGCCTTCTATTGCAGGTGAAACTATAAGGCAATGGATTAACGACATTTATCAGAAGAATCTTCTTGTAAAGAATGAAATGAAGATAGGGGACGATATCATTGATTTGTCAAAAATCAAAATTCCTCTTCTTAATATAATTGCTGAAGAGGATCATCTCGTCTCTCCTGAGTGCAGTGCTCCGTTAAATGAAGCTGTATCAAGTATTGATAAAAGGTTAATGCGGTTTCACACTGGTCACGTGGGTTTGATTGCCAGCACTTATTCGCAGAATAACGTTCTACCAAAAGTCGGACAGTGGCTCAAAGCACGATCGCAATAGCTCGCAATTGTAACCGAAGATATGCCTTAAAGGTCACTTTGTTTGAGTTCCTCGTCGCCTTCTCTCGATAGGTATTAATATAACTTGTACCAAGTCGCCTTCTTCTATATTTAAGGCCTGTCTTTCGGCCTCCGGAATGGAAATTCGGCCTCCGCTTTGAACTGTTGTCTTAAACATTGCATTATAATATGACAACCCCTGCAGCATGGTAAAAAAGTTTTGAAAACCCTCTTGTTGAATGGAAGAAAAACTTTTTATGAAATCACGCTGAGCTTCACCTCCTTTTTCTAGTGCTTTTTTGAATGCAGATGTCCCGTCGTCTTTTGTATCCGTATTATTACCCATCTAACTGGGACTTGTACTTCCATTTATTTAATATTAATGTTAATCTAACGATTGGTCCTTAGCTTAAAAATTTTAAAATATGTTGGTTAAAGACTACTGGCTTTTCAACATACGGGGTGTGGCCGCAATCGTTTATTACTACAAGGTTACTATTCGGGATTCTGCTGTATTCTGTCGAATATTGAAATGGTATCATAGTGTCTTTCTCTCCCCAAATCAGCAATGTCGGAGATAGTATTTCTAAAAGCCTATCAGGATGCAGCGATCCGTCTCTCATTCCTAATAATGTAGACATAAAGGCATATTTTGCGTTTGGTAACCTCATTCTGTTTACAAAGTCTCTGACAGTTTTTTCAGTTACGATACTTGGATCAAAAGCCATATCCATAAACGCCCTAAGTGCATTTTCATAGGTCGGGTAAAGTGCAGCCATAATATACTGGTCAAGTACGTTGGTTGAAGAACGCATTATCCCTGCAGGAGCGGCAAGAACCAATTTCTTTACTCTGGTATTGAACCTAATTGCGAATTCTGTTGCTAAATAGCCTCCAAGAGATGAGCCAATTATTATCGGTGTATGGATACGCAGATTTTCTAAAAATCCCCGCAAGAAGTCCATAAAAAAACCAATTGTATATTCTACTGTGGGCTTATCACTATATCCAAAACCAACAATGTCAGGTACTAGTACTCTAAAGTATTTCGATAGCTCGGGTGCTACAGGTAACCACCTTTCGGCAGAAGCTCCAATTCCATGCAGAAGAATCACAGAGCTGTAGTCGTCAGATTTATGGGGAATGTTGTCAAAATCAAGGTATCTTATACCATAACCGTTGACATATGTAATTCTCTGTGGAATAGCTTCTTCAGACAACAACCGGCTACCCCTATATTGTATCTTATATTATTTTAATTGGTACCATTTAACTGTACCTAATTTGTCCTTTTTCCGTATAAGCTTTTGGAGAGATATGTCTGATCTAAAAGTGAATGCCTAGGTATAGCCACGTTCACGTACGATGAACTGTGCTTTTTCCTTTGTTCTTCTTTGTTCAAGTAGAAAACCGGAGATACTTCTAGTGCTTTCTAAATGGTCGAGTAATCTACTGTAATATACCGTACTTACCAGAGGTTTCTTTAGTTTTCCGCAAATTCTGAGCAAACAATATATCCCTGATTTCTGATGTGCCTTGTAATCGCCCTACAGTCGACTTTGAATCACTCCTTATACTCATAACAAACTGCCGCTGCGTTTTTTCCGCTATGTAAAGTTCTAAAATGGGGGTTATCCAGCAGGGTGAAATATATTGCTAATTCCACTCAGGCCACCAATTTTATCATTTTTACACCAGGGGTTCTAATTCTACCCCTTTCTGTATGGTGGATACCATGCGATATAGCCAGCTAGCTCGGTTTAATTATCTAATAGATGCAAACCGTATTGCTGTTCAGCGTTTTCACACAGGTCCTCATTGGACAGATTAGGTTTAACAATCTTCTAATAATTTTGTTCGCTATTCAAATTCATGGCATAGCTTATATCTTCATATCCATGAGTTGAAAGAATGAGCAAAATAAAGGCCATCTCCATAACTATTTCTCAAATGGAAATATCTTCCAATCACGATGTTCATGGTAAAATAAATATTTACTACCCGGGGCGTTTTGACAGTATAGTAATTAACTCACAGATAGAAAAATCGAATGATATTTTCAATTTTACTTACCTAAACGGAAAAAGGATTGGCAATCCTTATGCAAGGCTCTCGATATTGAAGGATGATATTGGAAATCGAAAAACTTTGGAATTTATTGCAAAGACCAACCATGTTCCATTAGGCAGGTTCTCCACTGCAAAATTTCGTGCAACAATTATTCAGGAACATAAAGAGGTAGCAAGTGATATAGTTTATATAAAAATATTAGACTCTCCTAGTTCCTGAACTTGTTTATTTAGCACTTGTCAGCTCGAACAGGGTAGAAAACTCGAGAGTTGTTCCGCATCAAACCAGGTCAAAACTTTGATGGGGCAATTTTAACAACTGCTTGCATCCAGGGGTGTGGTTCACAATGGTAACGATATTCGCCATCCTTTGTAAACGTAAACTCGAATGTACGGCCTGGTGGAATCAAACCTGTTTTAGCAATCGAGTTAAATGAGCCATTGATTTGATCCTTATAATCTGTATCCGATGTGACAGAATGAGCGACTGCATCGGTGTTTTTCCATACAACCTTGTTGGATAACCCCAATGAGCCATCAGCTTCTTTTGGGGTAAAGTTTTTCGTCTGACCGGGATTTGAGGAACCTGGTGCGATTGCAACGTTGGTCGTCTGAGCTGGATTTAAGACTTCAGCGGGAAGTTGAGGCTTGGCATTGGCTTCACGAATGTATACAAATTGATAGTATCCAATACTTACTGAGACCGCAACTATAAATGCTAGAATACTTATGCCAGCAGCATGATTTTCCAAGCAAACTTCCTTCCTATTATTCTTGATTAAATGTTTACATATAAAGTTATTCGTCGATCGTTAGCTGCTGCCATATCATATTCGCGATTACTAATTATTTTTTCTCAGGCATTTCTGTCCTTTGTGTTGTGTCTGATGTGGCGGTACTGGAGGTATCAGGGCTGGCTCTTGTTTCGCCTGATTTTCTGGCTTGAGCTTTGCCGCCGGACGCTGTTGCTTGAGAACTAGAAGGTTGATTCGCAGCAGCCTTTTGCACCGGGGGAGGAGATAGTGGCCTTTCTACCGTGACAGGTGTGGATAGAGTGCTTTCTTTTGAAGGAAGGGGCGAGGGTTTTGCAGTCGTCGGAGGCCTTACAGGCGGTGGTGGAGGAGGTGCCTTTGACATTGTTCTACCATGCCTGTAAATATGAAACATACCTGCAAACACTATCATTATTATACCGACTATAAATAGGGAAAAGTTCTTCATTCCATTCACGACGGCATAGTAAGCCATAATGTTTAGGTAAACTTGAAAAGCCAACAAAGCTATAAAAATTATGTAAATCCATTTTTGGGAGAGATTGATCGAACTCTTGCCGCTTGCCTTCTTTGGTTGGAGTTTTTTATTAGCCTCTGCATTCTTGGCAAGTTTTATCATCATGTATGTAAATCCAAAGGAAAGCGGCACTAGTAATAGCATTACAAGATAAAAGAATATTGGGTCGATTACGAGTCTTTCTAGCAAGGCTTTTTTGATATCCGGGTCAATATAAAATCCCCAATAGGTTGTGACCATAATTTGAGCCAGGCTGGTTATTCCTATTGCAGTAACTAGTGGTCTATCCTTCCAAGAGAATTTCTTGTATCTATCCACAAAGGGCACCAATAGTAATGCACCTATAAAAAGCCCAGGCCATGCGACACCTGTTACAAACTTGTCAAACATTGTCCTTAAGAAGGCATAAAGTCCAGTCAGATACCATTCAGGTACGGTAATGCCTGGAGGCGATGCTGGATCGAACTTTGTCCCTAGATCTACAGGAAACACACCGCCAGTTAACATAATGGCACCTGAAATAGCCATTACCATTGGTACATCAAATACAAGGAACCGGGGGAAGTGAACGACCATTAAGCCTAACAAGAAAATTGGGAGGAAGAATACATGAAAGGCATAGAACCTTAAAACAAAATCGTGGAATCCCCCACCAAAAAATGCGTCTCGAATCTGTGGACCAAGAACAGGTATAGAATTGGTCAGGGAAGCTGCAATGGAAATAGCAAGCTCTGCACGTTCACTAAAAATTATATCATATCCCGTAAATGCCTCGAGGATCGTGAGGACACCTAAAAGAATTCCTGTAACCCAAAGAATTTCATTCCTGATCTTGTATCTGCCGCTAAAGTACTGATAATACATGTGAAGAAGGGCAACCATTACCATTGCATTGGATGCATGGTAGTGGATGTTACGGATATGAAATCCATAGGGAATTACATTGTTTATGTTTTGAACGCTATTCCACGCCCTATCTAACTCCGGCTCATAGAAAAGCATCAGCAATGCACCAGTAATGCCGAGGATAATGAACAAGACAAAAGTAATCATACCTAGGAAACCAAGGGGACTAACGAATCTACCTGGAAAAGTAAATTTTAATCCCATGAAGATGGTACGCTCTACTCCAGCGTAAATCCATCTGAGGAAAGTTACTAGGCTGTTTTCACTCTTTAATGAAACGACCAAATCCCACAACCCCGTTTGCGTCTGGACTAAAGTTAGGAGGCTTAATCCAAATATTTCCGTCACCATCTGTCTCAAGATCTAACTTGGCAAGAACATTTGATGGAGGAGCCTGTAATGATGCTGGGCCAGCGAACGCTTTTCCTGTCAGCGGGTCGTACATGCTACCGTGACAAGGACATTCACCTCTTTTCCTGCCAGGATCTGGCCAGTATTTCCACAGACACCACAGATGGAGACAAACCATGCTATACATCCGGAAAGATGATACATCGTTCTTGGTCCCGCCCAATTCCTCAGGTAGTCTTATAAATTGCCAAATTCTAAAGGATTCTTTATTCAATGTGGGATCATCAGTTTTAGGATAGATAACTGCCTGACTTGAATTAACTTGAAAGGTTTTAACATTAGCTTGGGTGCCATCAGGTAGTTCGACCTTGGCTCTTGTAGCCACTTTACCAGAAGGATTGGGCAAAAATTTCCCCCAATCTACGAATGGGATAAAAGTCACCACCGTACCGGCAGCTGCCAATAGCTTTAGAAAATCACGACGCGATACCTTATGGGAGCCCTCAATCGCGACCATATTGTGAAACTGGGCTTAAAGATATCTATAAACTTTGTCATTTTTATCTTTAGAGCAATTTGCCCGAAGAGGAAGTAAAGGAGTAATAAAAGGAGTGTAAATAACATACCCACGTTAAATTTCATGGACTACTAATTTTTAGTTAAACGTATTCTTGCAATTCCGTTTAAGTAATGGATGTATTTGATTGTAGGTTTTGCAGCCGTGCCAGGTAGTTTTACCAGCATATTGTATTCCCTTGATCCTGTTGCGATAATCCGAATATTTCTAGTATCAGGTTCATAATTAGCCTGAATGTTAGATGAATTAGATACTCCGCGAATTTCGGCAATGATTTCGTAGAAGTCTGGTCCCTCAATAACTTCTGGAGTAATTTGCGGAGCAGCCTCTTCGATGCTAGGTCTTTCTTTTCTAATCATATTGCTTTTTATTGCAGACGGCGGTCTCGTTCCTAGTATATTCGATGCTGACAAAAGTTTCCAAATGAAACCACTTCCTATGCCTGCGATAAATCCACCTACGTGAGCAAGATAAGCAACTCCGCCACCAGACCCCATTAGTGCGAAGATGAGTTGTAAAATAAACCAAAAAGGTATGAAGGCTAAAGCAGGGATACGGACAGTAGTTATAAAAAAGGCCACTATCACAGTAAAAATCTTTGCTCTTGGAAACATTACTAGATAGGCGCCAATAACACCAGAGATAGCTCCTGAAGCGCCTACGGCAGGTATCTCTCCACTTCCAGTATTGACCGCATAGATGCTGTGGACAAATGCAGCCACTAATCCCCAAGAAATATAAATCAGTAAATACTTCATACGCCCAAATCTATCCTCAACATTGTCCCCAAATACGAACAAAAATACCATGTTCCCTGCTATATGAGCGATCCCTCCATGTATGAACATAGATGTAATAACAGATTCCAAGTCACCTGCAAGAAGAAATCTTGGAATAACACCGTAATTTGAAAAAATTTCACGTACTACATGCTCATTAGTGAAAAAGCCAGTTACTATCACCTCCCATACGAACACGATTGCATTGATGGCAATTAGACTGTAGTTTACATACGGTCTGCCATGAATGCGCTCTGCATCATCATGAATGGGAAACATAATAATTTATTTCTACTTTGTAGGAAGCATCTTAAATAAGTCTTGTCTCAAATCTAAAAACCTCCAAATGGGTTTGGGTTTGATATATCACCACCTTTCTCACCATGAGCCTTCTTTGTATGCCTCTTTAGTTTTTCTTTGTTATCAAAGGCCATGTTGCAATATTTGCAGTTAAATGTTTCATGCTTCTCTTTCTGCTTGTTCTTAAATAGACGCATATCGAAGTGCTATGCGTTGGTAGGTTCCTATTCATTAAAGTTACGTTTCATTCAATACATTCTTAAATATTCGGATCATTCCATGACAATCATGGTGAGAGTTGATTTAACACCATTTAGTTTTCTTAATTTCCAAGTGATTATCTCTTTTACTTTTTCCATTGTATCTGATTCAACCTGCGTTACTATGTCATAAACGCCATAAACCTGATATACCTCCTTGACTCCCTCGATTCTTCTCAACTCACCGACAATTGAATCTTCACTTCCCAGTTCGGCATTCATCAATACAAAGGCTTTTGGCATATGCCTTATTGAAGGGTGAAATATAAAAACATGCTGTGATGCACACCCATTCTACACAGAGATAGTAATTATTGCCCACAAATGTTTACTAATTATAGTATCTTTTTAATTAAAGTAAGACAGTCCATAATGTGAACGAATAGAATATAGTCACCATCCTTCGATAACGTGATTCTAATCTACAGAATGTGTTCGATTGCCTTTTGTATATCTCCTGCGTCGATTATATTTCCTGCCATCATTGCCTCCAGTAGCCTTAGAACAATCAACTCTCCAGTGGCACCAGCAATTGTTTGTGGGACTACGACACATATATCATCCACAATTACGGTAACCTCGTCATCATGTGATCCACTCCAGTCTTTTGGTATGCCAATGTAGTAGTAGTTCGAATCAGAGTTGTTCAGGTTTTGATATAGAATTTGTACCATTGGTATGATTATTTTCGGTGCCTTAAATGCTTGATCATTGTATCGAGGCTGATGGGGAAAATTAAAATTCTCTACATCTGAGACTTCCTTCTCTGTCAGCATCAGTAGATAAGGAATTGGAATCTTTTCAAATGGACCAGACCACATTACCAGAGATTTGATTCAGATTGGAAGAGGAACTCAAAAGCAGCGTTTATGATTTTAGGGTACACCTGTTCAGGAATATAATCAAACTTCTGGCTTTAGTTTACCCTCATCAAAGGGTCCAGCTTTTTCCCACCTGTAATCATAAAAGTCTTCGCACCAATAGTGAAATTCAATATCATCGCTGTAAAACATGAGATTCAAATCAGGCTCTCCTTTAAGATTGGGAAACATTACGCAAGCTCGTCTTTCGTTAAAAATTGTCATTACCTGTACTCTGTCGAGCATACGCCTCTCCACTAATCCTTTAGCAATTAGGTTATGCCACCCAATTTTTTGCAATATCTGACTTCTTCCTTTGGGTATGACTGCATCCTTGGCAAATATATAAGAGAATTTAACTCCACTCTGTACTCTATTGCCTATTATTTCTATAAGGTCAAGAGGCACTTGTGACATGATTTCCTTGATATACTTGTTGGAATCGGCATAAAGTGCCTTCCAACGCTGCAGGATTGCCATTACTCCGTGAACGACCTCGCAGTTGTGTAGAGCACCGATCCGCTGTATGAATTTTAAAGGCAGTTCGCCCAAACTGTGTTCAAGAAAATATTCTTTCTGTTCAAATAGAAAATCGATACTAGGAATAAGCGAAACAATCGTCTTCCCATAAGGAGTCAGGAATAGATCACCCTCACTGTCTTTCGATACCAATCCAGAGTCTATCAAGCGTATCATATTTCTATGCGATTCTTGCAAGGTGGCATCCAGTTCCATTGCAATTTGAGAAAGCCGGTATTGTTTTTGTCTTAGTTTACTTAACATAGATAGACGTAGCTCGCCAGCAAGTTCGAAAAATAGAGACCCAGACCCAGCTCCTTCTTCTGGCTGTTCCGACATTTGATTGACAATTTACATATCCTAAATTTAAACTTGCTAATAGGACTTCCTATATATTACGCATAGAAAAAAACAAGACGTTAAGAGGCATATAGTAAATCTGCTGGTACTACCTTAATTGTTTTCAATATCTTTTTATTCTTTTTTAATTTATGGCACAACTCGAGAAACGGTTCGTGGAAACAGAACAGTGTCTTTAATATCTTCGATATCCGTTAACCATCTCATTAAACGCTCGATTCCCATTCCGAATCCTCCGTGAGGGACAGAACCATATCTCCTCAGATCCAAATACCAATCATAGGTGGCGGGATTGAGACCTTGTTCTTCTAATCTTTTCGTTAGCGATACAATATCATCTTCTCGCAGTCCTCCACTAGTAATTTCTCCAAATCCTTTAGGAGCAAGCATATCTGCGGATAGTCCTCTTCCTAGGGATTCCCTGTCTTCTTTAACGTAAAAAGCTTTGAGCTGAATAGGGTAACCAACTACAAAAACTGGATTAGTATAATGCTTTGTGAGTTCTCGCTCAGAATCAACATTGAGATCATCTCCCCATTTGATACTACGGCTGTTTCCGTTCTCTTCTATCCTAAATCCTTTAGTTTGGAGAATCTCAATCGCCTTTTCGTATGGTATTCTATCAAAGGGTGCTTGAATGTTTTTTAGCTCAGTGACATTCCGTTTCAGTTGATTTAGTTCAGCAAACCTTTCATTGATAACATTTTGAACGATGAATGAAACTAGTTGTTCTTGTACTCTCAATATGTCTTCCAAACTGACCCATGGAGCTTCTACTTCAAGATGTAAAAATTCTGTGAGATGACGAACTGTTCTAGATTTTTCTGCTCTAAATGATGGAGTAAGACTCCAAACAGGTCCTAAACAGAATATCATTGCTTCAAGATACAGTTGTGCACTTTGTGAAAGGTACACGTCCTCACCAAAATATCCGAGTTTAAAAAGGGTGGATCCACCCTCAACAGCACTCTTAACTATAACTGGGGCAGTCACTTCCATCCAATCATTTTCGATAAGCCATTGGCGTGCGAATTTCGTGATTGAAGCCCGGACTTTAGCTATTGCAATCATTCGTCTAGTCCTTAATGCAAGATGTCTATTATCTAGCAATAATTCAGTGCTCTGGTACTCACCTATCGGATAATTAGGTTGAGCAAGATTAAATGTCTTCAAATTGTTTCCCTTAATCTCATAACCTCCCTCAGGTGCTCTTGGATCTTTCTGCAACAAACCGTCCACTTCGATAGACGACTCAACCGTGAGATGGGATGCCTTTTCAGAACGGAATACGCTCTGGATTATACCGCCGCGGTCATCACGGATTATGATAAACGTGTTTTCCTTTTGTCTACGTAAGCGATGGACCCAGCCTCGAATCGAAACCGTCTTTCCAACATATTCAAAAGATTTGATGTCATTACACCTAAGCCAGATTGTCATCTATACAAATGTCAAAAGTTAAAGACCTTGATATATATCTTGTATCTATAATTAGAGATTAGTTAGTCCACGCAAGGTGTATGGAAATTTATTCAGGCACAGAATCACATACTAATTTTCCTTTATCGACCTTGATGAAAAGGAACCTATTATCTTTAAAGATCAATGTAATTTCTTCATGACTCTCTTCCACATCTAGGAGCTCCTGACCTTTTATCCCGTCAAACTTACCCATGCTTGAACTATTGTCAGGGGATCTATTTAGACTATAAGTTTCCCCTTGAAAAGTCCAGCTAAGATATATCTATAAGCAGATCCTCAAACTTTCAAATTCTAGATAATTTGACGCATGCGTAGTAACAACCTCGAAGAGGATGTTAAATGATGTTACTCCATTTTGAACGCTATAAACATTCAAATTGGATTTAGCACGCTAATCTTATTTCATACGGGTAACTTCTATTACATTTGACCTAGCCGAAATCGTCGTGGCTTCGGTATAATTATGTTTGCCCCATCGCACTCTAATATTTGTAAATAGGTAATGGCTACCTGAGTTCAAATCATTTCCATTCACCTCGATTACCTTATTGACATCAAAAAGCAGTGACCTTGCTTCCTCAACTGTTAATGGATAAAAAGGTATGTCGTCTTTGATTATTGAAACCCATATTCTATATGGAATTCTAGGACTGCGTGTCCAGAACAAGATGGCTTTTCTAATAAACTTCAATGGAAGTATTGTTTTCCTTCCTGATTTCAAATCAACTTCGATAGTCATTCTAAATGCATTGTCATGTTTATTGTACGCTCTTTCCCAATTTTTCTGATTAAAAACTTCTCTGATCTCTCCGGTCATTTTAAAACCAACGCTCAGTGTCAGTATTTCAGATGGCTTGAGTTTATCTTGAGATTTGCTTAATACAGCATCTTCAATGATACTGCCTTTATTGGTCAATAATATTTTCACATGGTATCATTTATATCCTCAATAAGTAGTTGTCTGTGTAATGCTTGCTGAGATTACAGATATTAAGGAGAATAAGATTGAATTGAAACTTCAGGAGGAAGATATTTCAGTCATGTATATTGTACAGCATGAACTTTTGAAACAACGAGATGTTGAATTTGCAGGTGTGATGCTTAAGCATCCCCTTATTAAAGATTATATCCTCCGGGTCTTGACAAAGAAGACAGATCCAATTGAAGCTGTTCGGGAGGCATCAGTTTCTGCGTCAGAGTATGTAGAAGAACTAGCAAGCACATTAAAGTCAAATTTGAAGAAATAATGAGAGGTGGTCCTTTTTGAAGTTCTGCCCAAAATGCGAGACACGAATGAAGCCAAGGATAGAACAAGGCATCGTATTATGCCCAAAATGTGGATTTACGGCAGACAAAGAGCAGCATCAACTTTTATCTAAGACAAAAACGATGACGCCATCATCAGAAAATAGTTCTGGAAGCTCGCTTAAAGTTATGGACACAGACAAGGGTCCTACCGCTCTCCCAACAACGTCAGCTGAATGTCCTAAATGCGGAAATAGTACTGCATTCTGGTGGATGTTGCAGACAAGATCCGCTGATGAAGCGACTACACAATTCTATCGGTGTACCGGATGTAGCCACACATGGAGAAATTATTCCTAATTCCCGTTCTTTTCATCCTTCTAATAGATAGAGCGAGGTAGATATGATTAAACTACACAACAAATTTTGTATTTAGTTATAGGTTAATTTAGTCTCAAACACACAGAATCCAGAGATAAATTTGAATCCAAGTTAGGATAAGTCTGAATTTGCATCACCGTTGCGCTGCCTTGATTGCCAAGAGTTTTTCTGAAACTCTGCAGAAGATCGGCTGTAGGTCTGCTATGCCTAGTGATTGTGAGCTCGGAAAAGATAGCAATGTTTAAAATCCGTATCCGATAGCCACATCATTGAAACAGTTTGGTATTCGTGGCTAAAACAAAATCTCCTGACGAGTGGAAAGCTGTAGCATCTGCAATTTCAACTCTCGTGGACGAGGCAACATTTGAGGCTACTGTTGAAGGCATCTTCTTTAGAGGGATGGATCCATCGCATGTTGCCCTTATAGATATTCACTGGCCGAACTCCGCATTTGAAGCATACGAGTGCGATACAACAGTAAAATTCGGGGTGAGAGTTGATGAATTCTCAAAACTGATACGACGTGCTGACAAGAAAGACTCACTTGAAGTTACCGTGGGAAATGATAGTATGCTACATATCAAAATTTTCAATAGTTATAAAAAAGAGTATAAAATGAGACTTATTGAGAGTTCTGCTAGTTCTACCCCATTACCAAAATTGAATTTCAACTGTAAAGTAGTATTTACAGCTAGCGCCTTTGATAAGATTCTTTCTGATGTTCAGGTAATTTCTGAATATATATCAATCGAATCAAAACAGAAGCAAGTACAATTCCTAGGTAAAGGTGATTCAGGCGAAGCAAACATAATTCTAGAATCTGGAAGCGAAGGATTGGAAGAATTAAGTATGCAAGAAGATAGCAAGGGCACATACAGTCTAGATTACCTTTCGAAAATTACTAAAGCGGTAAGCACAGTTGGAGGGTCGGTAGCAGCAGAATATTCAACCAAAATGCCACTGAGATTGGAATTCAGAGTAGCAAATATGGGTAGAATCCACTTCTATCTCGCACCCAGAGTCCAAGATTAAGAATCATTGGTCTGGAAAGTTTTAGCATATCTGAATGGCTATGCGTATCGTAATGAAGTTTGGGGGAACAGCGATAAATTCCGCGGACAAAGTTATTCATGTTGCCAACCTAATAAAATCTGAAAAGGAGAAGGGAAATAATGACATCGTAGGTGTTATTTCTGCAATGCGTGGAATGACCGACGGAATATTATCTATGTCCGAAGATATAAAGAGAGGTGACAAAGCCTCCATTGGAGGCTTTCTCAAAAATATGCGTGAGGTCCATCTCAATATCATTGAGCAAGCCGTCAAAGACGTGAAAATAAAAAATGAAGCACGACATGTAGTAACTACATTGCTTGAAGAATTAGATGACATCCTTGGAGGTATTGTTCTCCTAGCGGAAATAACTCCAAAATCATTGGACTATTTATTGTCATTTGGGGAGCGGCTTTCCACCCCAATTGTCTCGTTTGTTTTGCGTGATATAGGCTTGGCATGCCAATATTTGACTGGCAAAGAGGCCGGAATTTTGACTGATTCTAATTTTGGCGAAGCCCGTCCGCTGATGGATACTACAAAACTTCGGCTGATCCATAAAATTGAACCATTGTTAAAAAGAAATATTGTACCTATAATCACCGGCTTTATCGGAGCAGATCAGAACGGTAATACTACAACAATAGGTAGAGGAGGTTCAGATTATACTGCCACTATAATTTCAGCAGGTATAAATGCTGATGAGGTTTGGTTGTGGAGCGATGTCGATGGATTAATGACCGCAGATCCTAGAATTGTTAAGGATGCTGCAGTAATTAAGGAAGTATCGTTTGCCGAAGCAATGGAGATGGCTTTATTTGGCGCCAAGTATATGCATCCCCGTGCTCTTGTGCCAGTGATAGACACAAAAATTCCGGTTAGAATACGCAATACCTTTAACGTACAGAATGAAGGAACATTTATTTCGCAGAATTTACCGAAGGCATCACAAAAGATTGTCAAATCAATAAGTGCGATTCGTCATACTGCATTAATTGATGTAGGTGGAGGAGGAGGAATGGTTGGAGCTCCTGGGACTGCTGCAAGAATCTTCGATGCTCTAGCAAGAAATAGAGTAAACATTATGATGATTTCACAATCACCATCAGAATCCAGTATTTCTATGGTCGTAAGAAAGAATGATCTTGATAGGGCGACAACGACCCTTGATCTGAATCTTCTTGGAAAGGTTGTAAAGCAAGTCAACGTCAACGATGATGTTGCAGTAATCGCAGTCGTAGGATCCGGTATGCGTGGAATAAAGGGTGTAGCAGCAACAGTATTTAATGCAGTTGCAAAACGAAATGTCAATGTCATCATGATTGCACAGGGTTCTTCTGAACTTAACTTGGCTTTCGTAGTTAATGATACTGATTGTGAACAGGCAGTGAGAGCATTACATGATGAGTTTGATCTGGCTAAGGGCGGATCAAAGAAATGAGTTTGATTCTACATTAACTGTAATTGTGTACATCTCACTTAGACTGCATTAAATGAAACGGAACCTTCCCAGCGGCATACAGCAGCATATTGTATTTAAAATGTATTTATAGCTATTTGCAGCTATCTGGACTAAAACAAAACATCTTGACTTGGGTCTGTGTTAGATGTCTCTTCGTGACTTTTTTCTAAGCATATTCGTACCCTTGGTTGCTCTAGCATAAACTATAATAAATTGTACTATATCACATCCTTACGAAATGAGTAAACGTAAAGGCAAGTTATTCATTGTAGGGATTGGTCCAGGTCATCATGAACATATGACCTTCAGAGCTAAACAGGTCATTGAGATGAGTGAAATTATTGTCGGTTATGATACTTATGTTTCCTTAGTAGAGGATCTGATTACTGGTAAGGAGGTCTACCGATATGCCATGACTCAGGAGGTTGACAGAGCTAACCAAGCTATCCACTTTGCAGAAAATGACAAAATTGTATCGCTTGTATCTTCTGGAGATCCCGGTGTCTATGGAATGGCTGGCCTGATTTATGAAATTCTAGCTGACAAAGGATGGAATAAAGAAAATGGAATATCTATCGAATGTGTTCCTGGTATTTCTTCTTTGAACTCTTGTGCTGCTTTAGTGGGCTCCCCATTGATGACAGACTTTGCAGTAGTGAGCATGAGTGATCTGCTGGTTCCATGGGAAATAATTATGAAACGTGTAGAGGCTGCAGCATTAGGCGACTATGTTACAGTGATCTACAATCCTGCAAGCAAAAAGCGAGTGCATCAGTTAAGGGACACTAGAAACATCTTTCTAAAATACAGAGAACCATCAACTCCTGTAGCAATCGTCAAAGGTGCATACAGAGAAAGCCAATCAGTAGCCATGACTACTCTCGATAAGATGCTGGAACATCAAGACATGCTTGGGATGATTACAACAGTAATAGTAGGTAACTCATCTACTTTCAGTTACGAGGGTATGATGATAAATCCAAGGGGATATCGATCAAAGTATGAACTAATCAAAGGGGTTCCTGCAACACCTTCTGGTAGTGTTTAGCTCCTAATACCTTTCAAGATGTATTGTCGTATAATTGTTCATACCACCCAATAGTCTGATGTCAAGGCTCTGTTCGCAGGCTTTCGTATTTGAGAGTAACCTTGATGTGGGAAGGCGATGCCTTGGCAGAATTCAACATGATTATTATCGTATCAAAAAGTGGTGGTAATTAGTATAGTGGTGAGCTAAATCCTGATTGGTTAAACCACATTAACATTAACAGAAGGATCACTTATACAACAAAGCAAAATATAGGATTTGAGCACCAGAGATCTACAAGAAAAGTTCTAAATTCGGTTCTTTGCCATGGAAATAATTGCGTATAGGTTCAATTATTTTGTTGATGTAAATTGCAGTCGCATTTTTTAAATCCATCGGATGGATTTTCTTGCGAATAAAATCTTGTTCGACATTCTTGTAATTTGTATATGAAATGTTACCGCCGTATTTTGTCGGCCTCTCGATAATGAATTCTGCAAATTCGTGAAATATGATATATCTGATCATTTCGAGAATAGGGTTTCCTTCAACAACACCGATCGGGCAAAATGCACGGCTTATCTTATCTAGAATGGTTTTTTCATCATCGTGAATTATAATTCCACTTGCCGGCTTACTCTTGCTCATTTTACTTGATATCCTTACGTCATCAAATGTATCTTCAGATAATCCTAACTTGGTGGGTTCCGCCAGACCAGGGAGTAAATGTTGATGTACAGAAACCGGAATTTTCCATCCTAACTTAGGAAATACCTCTCTGACTAGCATGTGTATTTTCCTCTGATCCATACCTGCATGAACAATATCCAAGTCTAATGCTCTCATATCGATCGACTGCATGATTGGATAAAGCAATTGTGAAAAATCGAGGCTTTCTCTCTCGCTCCTGCCCATGATCGTCAACGAACGCATTATTCTTGACAAAGTCATATGTTTGCTGAAAAGGACGAAATTCTCCCAGTAATCAGATGAATTTTCATAAATTTCACTGCCAATGATTACGTTGACACCAGGACAAAAAAACTTGAATGCATCAGAATAATATTTTGAAACCTCCCTAATTCTATTCCAATCTCCCTTTAATTTGTTATTAATATACGTGTGCCAATCAGCGAGAAAGACAGTAGAATGGATTTGGGCCTTGATAAAATCGTTGATTTTAAAACCTGTTAAGATCAGGCTACCTAGATGCAATTTACCTGAAAGTTCCAGTCCAATGTAATGTTTTGGATATGTTACAGCATTCAAAACTCGCCTTAATTCATCTGCTGTAACAATCTCTTCAGTGGGGTCCCTAGTGATAAGAAGCAACCTGTTAGTTATATCCATTTTGTAAAAACTAATACGGCTAATCTCTATTAATTTTTGCATTCGAAATTATTCGTCAAATTTCTTTTTTGGATAAATTTTGCTATCAGTTATAGCAGAAAAAGGAACAAATAAAATAACAATTGTTTAATCTTGTGACATTTTCTATTTCAAACTGAATAACATCTAGAGGAAGAGTGGAGTGCTTGAAAATTACAAAATCCACAAATTTCGGTTACCACCAAAAGCAGACAGACTTTATACAATATGGCTTTCCCTCAGATTCGTCATGGGGTTTTCATCCACCATCAGCTAAATCCATCATCCTCTTATGATATCAGGTATTAACACTCGATAGTAACTGCAATAATTCGATAGGTACGCACAATTGTTTCCTTTTTCAGTATGACTATATTCAATAATGTTTCCATTGACTCAAAGCATCTGTCAACAAATTTGTCGTAAAGAGTTAAATCGAGTACTGTAAAAAGTTAAATTGAGTTATATAACTAGGTTCGTCGTTTGAACCCAAAGGCTAGTGTGGAAGTTGCGTCTGCCCAAATAAAGGTATCAACAGCTACGAAGACGGTTCCACACAATAGCAATCGCATTGTCAATTATAATAGGAAAGCTGAGTCAGAGTTCTTCGTTGATAATTCAGCTCTTGCTGGCTTTACTGGTGAGCGGATCTTATACATGGCTGTAAGAGAGTTGATTGAGAATTCCCTAGATTCTTGTGAAAGTAATCATTCCTTACCTATTATTTCATTATCTTTAAAGTTATTAGATCCACTTAATGATATGTGGATTATATCTTGTGAAGATAACGGAATTGGAGTCCCATCCGATAAAGTCCCTGTAGCAGTTTGTTCTTTTCTAACCTCTGGAAAATATGTAGAAAAACAACAACGTGGCCTATTTGGTGTTGGGCTGAAAATGATTGCTGCCTTTTCAACTAAGGACACGGACCATCCACTCAAAGTGTGGACAAAGGCGCAAGAGGAAGGATCAGAATATTACTTCGAGCTTCGAACAGATATCGGTACAAATAAGCCAATAACTCTTGTCAGGAAAGCGCTGAAAACGGATGAACAAATTATCGAATCTGAAACTGGTTTCAAAGTTGAAGCTGTGCTGCGCGCTCGCTTATCTCCAATCACAAAAAACAGAATTTATGATTATATTAGCCAGACTAGTATTGTCAATCCATATGCTATACTAATATTCGAATCAGACGAAGGCAAGGTTGTCTTTGATAGAAGAACAAAGGTGATGCCACAGCCTGCAAAAGAAGTATTGCCTCATCCTGCAGATATGGACTTGAAAACACTGAAAAAAGCGATATCGAATTTCAAAAACCAAAAGACGACTTTAGTAGGTGTATTGTGTAATTCATTTCAGAAGCTATCTGGTGAAAAGGCTAAAGAAATTATCGCTCGATCTGGAGTACGAATAATGGGTGCTGACAAATATGATGAACATGAATTAATCAAAGTTGTTAACATTTGTAAACAAACCAAATTCCAGATTCCAAATACCGATCATCTGAGCCCAATTGGAGAAGAGATTCTAACTGCCGGTATGACCTCGGAATATGCTATCGTTATAAATAGGCAGACGCATACGATTGAACAGTCTCTGCCACAATTGTCAGTCAAGATATTAAAACCATCATTGACAGCCTATTCATCTAAAATATGCGTGATCAATAACAGGCCAACTATCGTAGAGTGTGGAATTGCTTATGGAGGCGACATAAATTCTTTTAAACTGTTTAGATTCGCAAATAAAATTCCATTACTATATGATGAGGGTTCGGACGTTGCAAGAGAGGTTGTCTCTGAAGTAGAGATCAACAAGATGGGAATCTCGAAGAAAGAAGTAAAAGAACAATTTTCAAACCCTGACACAAAGACTGCTCGAGCTGTAGAACTACTTCCTATTCATATTTTCTTCCACATATGCTCAACTAAAATCCCATACAAGACCGCAGGCAAGGAGAGTATTGCATCAGAGGGAGACTTAAAACGATATATGAAAGCATGTTTAGCTGATCTATACAGGAAAGTAAGTGCTCAGATTCGTAAAGAGTTACGTATGAAAGAGGCAGAAGGTAGACTACATCTTTACAAGTATTACATTCCATTAATAGTTAACGCAATTTGCGAGTCGATAAAAGTTGACCCGAATAGACTTTCCGAAGCATTTACAGACATTGCAGAACGACATGTCAGAGGTGAAATTACGTCTAATCCAGTTATTGAGAAAGAAGACAAAATTACAGGAGAAAGGATTGACAAAGAAATACATGAAACATCGGAAGTTGAAGATAAGATCCTGACAAACAGCGTAATTCAGGACGATCATCATGAGAGAACGAAAAGTCGGAGGAAACCAGAAAGTAAAAGCCATATGCCAAAGAAAAAGAACAATACTTTGGGGAAAGACCAGACAACTTTAGATGTCGTGAATGCACGAAAAAAAAGATGAGGAGATAATTGACTACAACAGACAAGCGTCATCAGGAAGTTGTCAAAAAAATTAAAATAATAATGAGAGATATTAGTAAAGACATAATAACAGAAAAAACGATGCCTGTCCTAGATGTTCCAAAAGTAGGATACGATAATACACTTTGGTCTGATGTAAGAAGGATGCTTACTATAGGGAAAAAGACGGTTCAAGTGAGCCCTGACAGCACGAAAAAGATTCCAACTTTTGCCCAATACATAGTTATGGCTAGCGCTATCCGAAGATTACTCGATGAGCAAATGGAGAGTACAATCAGAGGAATGTATTATGCCACACTTAGCACTGTCGGAGATGAGAAAAACAAGCAAAAGTTCTGGAATAGTCAAGAAAATTCTGATGATGCGATTAAAGCTGTTGAGCTGCTGACAGGAATACCTAGAGAAGAATTTTCTGTCACATCAAAACCAAAAGGAATGGTCTCAGGTCCGATTACGCTGCGTGTGGGCGGCGATCTGATTGACTGCAACCTAGGGAGTAGGGCTACGTCACAATTAATTCCAACTAACATCCGCGATGTCGAAATTGTGAATGTAAAAGCGGATTTTGTAATGGTAGTTGAAAAAGATACAGTCCTTAATAACATCCGCAAATCAGGGTTCATAAAAAAATATAACGCAATTCTACTGACAGGATCCGGAGAGCCTGATAGGGCTACACGAATGATGGTAAAGACCCTCAACGAGAAATGGAAAAAACCAGTAGTAATCTTCGCTGATGCAGATCCTTGGGGTTTGGGTATCGCATTACGTTATAAAATTGGCAGTGAGTCGCTAAGTTATGATAGTGATAGGTTGGTTACTCCAGACGCTAAAGTGCTAGGCATGTTGTTCTCAGACATCTATGAATACAATATCCCGGAAGTAGCTAGATTGGATGCATCTGACGAAGATATTAACAGAGCTAATGATATGAAAAAGAAACCTTGGCTGCAGGATAAACAATGGCAGAAAGAATTAAACCTATTCTTGCAACGTAAAGAGAAATGCGAATTAGATGCATTTTTTAAGCATGGATTCAAGTACCTGGCAGAAATTTACCTGCCCCGAAAGCTGCGAGAAGCAGGCATGATTTGAGTCATTTCATTGTTTATTTATGGTCTTGGCTTGTGTTTGTACTGAGAGATAATGGAATAACTCCCTCAGCTCTATTACAATTCCATAGTAATCCTTAACGTTCTCAAGCGTAGATTCATAGTGCTTCCTATTGCTCGATGCAGTTGCATCGGAAACAAGTATTATGTCATATCCTAAGTTAAAAGCCTCTCGTAATGAAGTCTCCACACAAATTGACGTATCTATACCGCAGAAGATTAGCGTATCTACTCCAATACTCCTTAACCAGACTCCTATTTCCGTGTCATGAAAAGCTGAATCCCTTCTTTTTATAACTACGTGATCATCCTCCAGTGGTTTAATATCTTCGACGATATCTGCATCCCATGTTCCCCTGATGCAAATCGGTCTCTTCATTATTCTTTCCTCTCTAGATTTTGGCAAAATTTTATGGGTCTTGGTCAAAAGGTCAATTCCTGAAGCCTCCCTTACGGCCTGTGTATAAAAAACTGGAATTCTTGCAGCTCTGCAGGTGGTAATAAGCTCACGAATTTTAGGGATAACTTCTCTGTAATGAGAAATTTCCATTCCCAAAAGATCGTATGAACCGCCTTTGCTAACAAAACCGTTCTGGACATCTGTTACAATTAAAGCAGGATTGATCTCATAGTCTTTCAACCTCATTACAGAAACCAATATCTAGTAATAGTTTATAAGATTATACAAGTTATCGGAAGCAATTTTTCATATCAACAGAATCGAATTTCGAAATTAAAGTACTATTAGTTCCAGACATATGTTTTAATCTTGTTCACTGTTCATGGTTTAATTTTTGTTGCTATATACGTTTTTGACAATTTGTTGAAAACGATCAATAAAACTCTCTATCGAATATTTTTTTACTGAATTGCTGATTAAAATTCTCTCTGAATTAGTAGCCATCAACGCAAGCGAAACTGCTTCAACCCCCTGCCCAAAGGTATGAAATTGATATTTTGAAGGTACAAACTCTGTATGCCCTCCAACGTCGGTTACAACTGGGATCAATCCAGAACTCATTGCCTCTACAGTAGATATTCCAAAGGGTTCACCTATAAGAGGATGAAGGTATACTTTGGACTCTTGCATCAATTTGAGTAATTTACTAAATCTTACATTAATTTCAAATTTGATATAATCCTTCAGATCGTATTTGTCTACCATTTGCCTCAAATAAAAATAATACCCAGGCCTGCCAGGAGGAAGATTTCCAACAATTTTCATTCCGCTTCCTATTCCACGTTCCTTCAACAATTTTGCTAGCCTGATTGCATTTTCTATTTTTTTGGTTGGATGAAATCTTGCTATAACAAGAATTATGTCTTTTCTATTGTCAGACGAGGATGACAATAGTGACAAGTTACGAAAGAAATCTACATCTACAGGTGGGCTTAGGACAATTGAATCTATTCCAAATGCTTTCAATATCACGCCCCTACTGAATTCTGAATTTGTAAGCACAGTTGATTTCTTTAGCATATGTACGTAAGCGCTGCGAGCTAACTCAAAATATTTTTGACTGGAATTTTTTCTTCTAGGAGACATAGTCGATAAAATAGTTCGGCTCAGAAACCTCGCATATTCAGGATCTTTTGAATCAATTAGATATTTTGCCAACGGAAAATGACAGTATGTAATGGCATTCCTTTTTGAAAAACTGGGAAGGAAGTATGGAAGCATATCGCCGTGTGTATTTATGGTAAGGTCATAATGCTTGTTTGATTGTGTATTTCTTAAAGACCGCAAGATATTTGTTGTTTTAATCCTCTTGATAACAGAGGTAGCAACCTCGCCATATGCACTCTCCAACTTGGAGATGTCGGGTTTTTCAAAGGTAGTCAGGTCAATTTCGATGCCCATCTTCGATAATGCATGCATTGCGGTGATCGCAACCCGTTCACTACCCCCACGAGGATTTAGACTGGTATGCACAATATTAGCAATCAAATATACCCGTATAATCTGCTATATTCATCTATATACCTGTATATTGCATGTAGATTCTAGCTTGTCATATTATCCCTCTCTTCTTATGTGAAACCACGATCAACTTTTGTGCCATTCTGTTCATTTAGAAACAGTTTTTCACTTGATCTCGTCGTTATACCGCTGTTCAGTAGGCACACATATTTGTTGAAAATACTCCGAAAATTAGCATTCGCATCATTGGCACCATTCTTTTCTCCTGAGTTTACAAGGATAGTGACGTAACGTTACTAGTTACAAGAAAATGATTCGCTAACTAATGGACGCTCTCAGTATTGTTGCAATCTGTCCTTAGCGTTTGCACTTTTTACGGTAATATATCTCCTAATTATATATCATCAGTATCAGTTTGTCGAAAAGCCATGTGTTTGCAGTTAAGAAATTCCGGTTCCAAATACAATGTCTATAGGTTCACCTACTCTGAGATTAATTAGTTAGCTCCTATATTCTTCTGGAAGAAGTAGTATCCAAGTTAAAGCTGCCGGAAGTCAAAATGGGAAGATTCGAAAGCCTTACGCCTATGTTTCAGAAAATTAACTTACGCAAGACTAATAGGATATTTACTCTAAAAGCAGAGTAATGGGATTTCTTAGATCATCTAATAAAGAAATTTAAATCAACAATGACAAGGTTGGAGCACCATTTCAGTATTCTGATTGTTATGTCCAGTTTCTGGCTTTTCTGAAGATCGGTCTTAAAATTCCTTACCGGATGGTCTAAGATATAGTATGTGGATGGATTATCAGATTATGTCAGAATTGAGGAAATGAAATACACTTCACACATATCAGGAGAAGAATGATCAGGGTTAAGCTATCAATTGTGGAGATGAAATTTGTAAATGATAAGATAATGGCGGAGAAGAAGAAGAATCAATAACGTTGATAAGTCGATGATCAGGTCTGACTGTAAGAAAGGGTCATCATATAGAACAAAAATAGATATGAAAGAAAAAGGAATTCATAAAATTGCATATAGATGGGGATACAAAATCCAAGAAAGTAAGTAGTCTCTTTTCGAATAACTAGAGGAAACGTGCATAATGCCAAAAGATTTTATGCTTTAGTAAGAGAAGCAGCAGAAAAAAATGACATGGAAAAATTATAAGCAGACAAAGCGTACGATAATAGAAGGATTTTAACTTACTAGATCAGCTCGATGTTGAACCTGCTATTGAAATAAGAAAAACCGCATCCACAAGCTCAGGAGGATGTCAGTTAAGAAGGGAAGAGGTAGTACTACTAATCAAGAAACTCAGGCTACGAAGGATGGAAACGGGTTAAGGATGCAGGTGATAGAAGGTGGATTGCTGAAATAGTATTTTCTTCAATCAAGGGTCTACTGGGCGAAGATCTGCTTTCAACGAAATTCTCCACATGGAAAGTAGAAGCTGGATAAAAAATAATGTTGTACAATAAATTCATCAGCCTATGGCCAGCTAGGTCATTAGATAAACACCAATGCCAGACGATGTTGACAGTTTTACCTGCGAATTAAACTACAAACTAAATTGCGTGCTACCTACTAAATATAATATTAATTTAATACAATAACCAAAATGAAAGGAAAGTCAAAAAAACAAGGTGATATCTTAAGGCTATTATAATAACAGGCCTAATAGATGGCAACATATCGTCTATGCTCGGTAAACTGTCGAAGAAGGAGTATTAACAATTATTATATAATAGTCAGTGCATTAAATACTTATCCGAATAGAGAATTGCTAACAACGAATACAGTTAAGGTAGACAGAAAATGTGAAAACCGAGACTTGTGGAATGAAATTCCTTCGCTAGGAAGGGAAGCAATGATTGCTATAATTGAGGATGAATTGAAGCTAATCAGGACTTTAATAGCTGAAAATGAGGAAGAGTATAACAAGTTGTATTTCTTGAAATCCGGTATTGGCGAGAATGTAACAGATCAGATAGAAGAGCCTTCGGTTCGTTAGACTACAGATTGTTTTTTAAATCTTAAAATCACGTGTCAATAACATTATGATGATTTATAAGATTAGACTGTTTTATAGATGATGGTGTGCAACAAAGCGACCTTTTAGGTAAAGAAGCAGAGCTTTACACAAAGCTCCCTAATGGCAGGATAAAGTGTACCGCCTGCGCTCGTTTGTGTGAAATTCCAGACGGTAAAATCGGCCTATGTGGCATAAGGGGAGCAGTAGATAATAAACTACAGTTATTTGTTTATGGAAAAGTTATTGCTGGGCATATCGATCCAATAGAGAAAAAACCTGTGACACATTACAGGCCCGGTACAGCTATTTTCTCGATAGCAACAACAGGATGTAACTGGCTTTGCAAATATTGTCAAAATTATGACATATCTCAGCGACGTAAAATAGAAGGAACAGAAATGACACCTAAGGAAGTTGTAGATATGGCTGTAACCTATGGTGCTCAAGGAATTGCATATACATATAATGAGCCCTCAATTTTTATTGAATTTGCAAAAGACTGCGGAATCGAAGCTCACAAGAAAGGTATCTTCAACATCTTTGTTTCAAATGGCTATGATACTCCTGAATCAGTCAATATGATGAACAAATTTCTGGATTGCATCACAGTTGATTTCAAGGGAAGCGGCAAACAGGGATTTGTTAGGAAATACATTGGAATTCCAAATGCTGATCCGATATTCCAATCACTTAAGGAAATCAGAGATAAGACGAGGATACATACCGAAATTACCGATCTTATTGTCCCTAGCGTGGGCGATGACTTAGGAGCTGCAAGAAACTTGTGTAGGTTCGTTTATAATGAATTGGGACCAGATACTCCAATTCATTTTTTGAGATTTCATCCGGATTACAAAATGATGGAATTTAATGACACACCGGTTGAAACACTTGAAAAACATCATGCTATTGCGAAAGAAGAAGGATTAAGATATGCTTACATTGGAAACGTACCAGGACATCCATTAGAACATACCTACTGTCCAGAATGTAAGAGCATTGCAATACAACGATACGGATTTAATATTGGGTCTTGGAATCTAGATGATAATAATTGTTGTAAAAATTGTGGCTATAGGCTTCCTATCATAG
Organism: Nitrososphaeraceae archaeon; assembly: GCA_036522495.1. Lineage (GTDB taxonomy): Archaea > Thermoproteota > Nitrososphaeria > Nitrososphaerales > Nitrososphaeraceae > Nitrososphaera_A. The sequence continues at coordinate 41,184 of DATDFS010000202.1, forward strand.
GAAAACTATCCAAGACTCGTAGAACCAGGTTTCAATTTATTGAGTAAGTCTACATTTTTGGAAAAGCGCGTAGAGAATATTTATGTCGTAATTTTACCTGGCCTTCTGCCCTTCTCAGCAAAAATCGGTTATGCAAAACATTAGTTCGACTAGTTGTTAAACAGAAGCTAATAACATAGGAAGGTAGATATCCTGCTTGGAGGAATTATGTATTTGTGGTTCTCGAGGCAAAATGTCCAGATTGCGGTAAGAGGGCAGAAGTTGACGACGATATGGCCGAGGTGAAGTGCAAACAATGTGGCTTTAACGCTTCCTATGATGAATATATCGAGATAATGAAAGGCAAGGCAGTTACCATGGCTGATGATTTTCAATTAGACCTATCTCCTTAACAGACGAGCAACAGGATAGAAGAACGCAGTCTGAAGACTTGTTCACATCGTATCACCAAAAACCGCCTTTATCTGAGCATGTTAACTCAGCTCCGCAGTTGTGGCACCGAACATGACATGCTTGGATATATACCATCATAAATCCGCATCGAGGGCACTCAATAGCTTTCTGATGGAATCTTTGCGTATCCATATAACGGATTATTAAGTCACGAGGATGTTTTTAACCGTTCCTCGATTTCATATTAGGCAGACTCATAGCATAAAATTTCTTCAATAGTGCAAAGGTTAATTAAAGCCATCACCACGCTTGCCCTTTACGTTGGCTCAGTTCAAACTTGTCATATCTGACACTAAGGGTAAAAGTATTACACAAGAATTAAAGGATAGAGCAGCACAACCACTGCTCGGATCAAAGATAGGGGACATAATTGATTCTTCGGTTGTCGGCATATCAGGCGGCAAGATGAAGTTCACGGGAGGAAGTGACAAGTCAGGGACTCCCATGCGTCCGGATGTCCATGGTGGTGTAAAGAAGTATGTGTTGCTTTCTCGAGGGGTAGGTATGCGAAATATAATAGATGGTAACAGAATAAGAAAGTTAGTAAGAGGAAACATGGTAACCGAGGAAATTTACCAATTGAATTGTTCGTTGGTTGAGGGCAGCTTGCCCATGAAGGCAGAAGAAGGGTCAAATAAAGAATCAAGTAAAAAAGACTAAGTCAGGAAGAAGTAACACTATTACCCAGGCTTGAGGCGTTAACAGACAGATGAAAGATTTCAAATGTAATTACCTTAATATCCCTGCAGAAATTTACGATTAACGTTGCATTGGAAGGAAACATTACCCACTTGGTATATCAAGGAGTTTGGCTATCAACCAAACATTAACATTGGTACGTCAGGTCATGTAGACCACGGTAAAACTACATTAATCGAAGCTATAACAGGAATTTGGACTAGCGCGCATAGTGAAGAGTTGAGAAGAGGCATCACAATAAAAGTTGGTTATGCTGATGCAGCTTTCTACAAATGCACACAGTGCCCGCCCCCGCTTGGTTATTCTACCCAACCGGCTTGCACGAATTGCGGAGGAAAAAGCGAGCTCTCCAGAGTAGTAAGTTTTGTAGACTCTCCCGGACACGAGAGTCTAATGGCAAATATGCTGTCTGGTGCAGCTTTGATGGATGGCGCCATTTTAGTGATTGCTGCGGATGAAAAAGTCCCACAACCTCAAACAAGGGAGCATTTATTGGCCCTCCAGGTGCTTGGAATTCATCAAATAGTAATCGTGCAGAATAAGATTGACTTAACAGAATATGAGGATGCTCTTAATAATTACGAGCAGATAAAGGAGTTCGTAAAAGGAAGCGTGGCAGAAAAGGCACCCATTATTCCAGTTTCAGCACAGCATAAGATCGGTATTGACGCCTTAATTGAGGGAATTGAAAATAATATCAAAACTCCAGTCCGGGCTAGCAACACTACAGCCATAATGCATGTTTTACGGTCATTTGACATTAATAAGCCAGGTGTTCCGATAAAGCAAGTCAAAGGAGGAGTCATTGGGGGGGGCCTGCTTCAGGGTGAATTTAACGTGGGAGATGAAATTGAAATTCGTCCAGGGTTTTTAGATGAAAAAAGAAGCAGATATGAACCAATTACTTCAACTATTGAAAGCCTTGGAACAGGGGCAGGCCTAGTAGAGACGGTTAGGCCAGGAGGGCTCGTTGCTATCGGAACTAAACTGGATCCAACCTTTGTCAAGAGTGATTCTCTAATCGGGTCAGTTATCGGTAAACCTAATACCCTGCCAAGAGATATCGAAGATATCACAGTAGAAACCCTTCTGTTCGAAACAGCGGTTGGAACACAAGACCTGGTCAAAGTTGAGCCCGTAAAGATAAGAGAACCGCTGAGATTGAACATCGGTACCGCTGCCACTCTTGGAACAGTTACCGCTTCAAGAGAAAACAAAATAGAGATAAAGTTGAAGAAACCCGTATGTATGATACCAAAGGATAGAGTTGCAATTAGTAGAAGGATTGCAGATAGATGGAGGCTAATTGGTGTGGGTATGGCAGTCTAAAAAATGGATGTCGTTTGCGATACTAGCTTCTTAATGGTTCTTGTTTCCGAACCGATAAAACAGTTCGATAAAATTGAAGCCTACTTTGGTAAATTGAATTTTTTAATTCCTGACATTGTAATTTCGGAGCTAGCATATTTGGAACACAAGACAGGACCAAAGCGGTCTTTAGCAGCAAAAACTGCGATCGGAATTTCTTATTCCAAATTCAGAATTGTAAAGGTCACATCATCGGAGCATGCTGATGAGGCAATTATTGAATTTGCCGTAACCCACAAGTGCGCTGCGGCAACTATAGATAAAGATTTGCGCAGAAGGTTAATCTTAAGCGGCGTGCTTGTGTTAACGTTGAGTAAGAACAAATTAATAATTGCTAATCCAAAGCCTGAGAATCGATTCTGAAATTGCAGCTTACCTGTTGGGCCATAGGGAGATAGTATCTACTTAAATAATGTTAGGTCATTAAGTATTCAGATATGTTAGACTATGATGAGATCGAGTTTCATTGGTTAGGTCATGACGGGTTCAGAATAGTCGGGAGCAACAAAGACAATGCGAAAAAAACAATTTACATTGATCCGTTTCAGCTTACAAAAAAACAGCACAGTAAAAATGATGCAGACATTCTCCTAATTTCCCACAATCACTACGATCACCTAAGTTTGGATGATTTAAAGCAGGTTATAAGTCAAAAAACAAGTATAATCGCAGCAAAGGAATGTATTGAACAATTAAAAGAACTGGATGTAAAGGAAGTGAAAGGAGTGGAACCGGGAGATAAATTAATCATTCAAAATATCCCAATCCAAATTGTGGAAGCCTATAATATCAACAAAAAATTTCACCCCAAGGCTGATGGAAAAGTTGGATACGTTCTTACTTTGAATAATCATCTTATCTACCATACTGGTGACACAGATATCATTCCTGAAATGAGTTCGGTCAGTCCTGACATAGCATTTGTACCTGTGTCTGGAACGTATGTTATGACCGCTGAAGAGGCTGCTCGCGCGATTAATGAATTCATCAAACCCAAGCACCTTGCAATACCTATGCATTATGGATCAATCATCGGTACAGAGAAGGATGCTGAGAGATTTGCAGGGCTAGTAAAGATATGCAATACAAAAATATTAGAACGAGAATAACGATTGTATAATACACTCTATAAAGAAACTGTATTAAAAAACTTAAATACGATTTCATTATTATATAAATGAAAATGGCAGCAAAGAAAAAAGGTTCAAAGTCTGCAAAGAAAGTCAAAGCAGGGGCAAAATCCAAGAAGTGATCTTTTAACCGATCTTCTTGCGGTGATTCCTCCTCCTTTGTCACACTCCCAAAACGATATATCTGAATATTGAAAAAAAATCTATCGTTTTCTCATTCTATTTTTATTTCTGTTTTAGTTCAGAAGATGACACATTCGTTCTTCAAATTTTCGAATCGATAACGGTGAATCCAATCTGTGTCGGAGAAGCTATCTATACTTTCTATAATACGTTCTATAATCCTTATGAAGATATCTAATGCATATCTTTTTTTCTTTCGTAGAAGAAAAAGGAGTTTTAATGAATGGGTTTAATGCATTATATGGAATGAATTTATTTATGGCATACGGCAATGTTCATATCTCCTATCAGAATAATGTAACGATATGTTTGACAATCGAACATTGGGCGCACTACCTAAAGCCGGGAAAGATATATCATTGCCAAAAATAATTACGAGTATGATAAAATAGAGTATTATGCTTCTGTTATCCAAAAGCTGCAAAATGAACTAGGACTAACGGTTACTTCCTTCCCTGATATTGGAATGTCAGCTAAGTTTTATTTCTCAAGATATTCCGAATATCTAAGTGATAATAATAAAGAAATAACACAAGAAGAATTATTACAAGACGACGACGATGAACACGAATATTTGGAAGGAGATTTCAATAACAGAGATCGATTTACTTCATAACTATCGGCAAAATTGACAGCGAGAAGCATTAGTTCACGAGAATAGTAGGATTTAATGAAAGTGATTATCTGGAAAAGGATGGTATAACTCCTAACCAACGATACTTGAACTACAGCAGCAAAGATTGAGTAATAGTCTAATAACAAAATTAAGCTCAAGATCTGGAATTGACAAAAATTAGGTTAAAATGTTGTCTTGAACTTTAAGAGTAAATAAAGCTGACTATGGAAGCGCACCTGTCATGTTGGTCTTTTGCAAGGGAGAAACATTGCTAGCATTATTAGGAGGCTTTACCTTGATGCCAGATATAGGAGCTTGCGCTAAAGGATTTGCATTCTCCTGGGGGCCTGGTATTCCCTGACCTTGGTTTGATAATGATGTTGCTCTTGATTGATTCGACGAGGATCCTCCAATTTGTTTATCGCTCTGAGCAACGACGAGATCTAAGTGACGTATTGAAAGAATCAAAATAGCTGTAGTAGCAAACATGATAGAAATCAGAAGATAATACATGATTTTCGACATTATAAAAAATCCTGTTCACAATATGATTTAACTACTTTTGATTATTTGTATATTAGATTATTCGACGCTATATGAAAAGAGAGTCATCTGCAGAAATTCCCACAATGATTAGCATTTCTCCCGGAGGCCATTTTAATTGTAGGTATGGCATATAAAAGGAAGGGAACGTAATAAAAGCATAAAAGATGAAATAAACAAGTAGTGAATACAAGAAACAGACAGGCGCATTCATTACTTGCCAATAAGAAAGTTAGAATCATGTAAAACGATACTAAAAAATTGCTTTGGATAACTGCTACAAAGAACACTTTAAAATATTAATAGAAAATAGATGTAGAAGAAATAGTTCCTCTAGGTTTTGGGAAGGCGAATTGTTTGCGGCTATCAATGTTTTGGCATTGTGTATGATCCGTGCGCTCTTTCTATGCTTCGATAAATTTGGTTTTGGCATCCACAGCAACTTTGATTGGCGGATCGTTGTCGAATAGAAGATATCCGAGTGCTGCGCATGTTTCTTCATCTTGTGGTTGTTGTTCTACTATTAGATGTCGAGACGATGATCATGATAATTCTACCAATTCCTTTTGTCGCTGCTCTGGTTGTTGATGTAATGGTTGTTGATCTCGTTGCTGTTCATTTACAATACTCATAAACAACTTTAGTAAATCTATCAATTAAAAGGAATTAACTTTTGTCTTGATTCTCTAGCTAACTAACTGACTAAGTAAAAGTTTGTTAAAATAAATATATGGTCGTATATTCATACGTCCCACAATACGAATTTGAGATTAGTTTTTCTACTAGTCGTTTCTAGATGAGATGAATTAATGATTACAATGACAAGATATTATTTATATCCTTTTTTCTATATTTTATTATTGTCAGAAAATCTATAAGGACGGTTTTGAAGGAAAATGACGGTATCGCTGGTAACAAGGAAATTTCATTTGGAATCAGCAAAAAAAGGATCTTTTGTTGATATAATCGTAATGGATATATAGATATAGATATGATGAGGAACCACTTCCTCATACCTCTCTCCCACTACCAGATTATACTTTCTGATCGAGTACGATAGTTAGTAAAATGCCTTAGTTGTTTATCATATGTACATATGTATATATTTATATACCTATTAAAATGTGCCTATCAAAATAGCAGGATATGCAATGAATCGCCCTAAGTTTCAGTTAGATTTAATGATACAATTGTTATTACTGCCAGAATATTAGCTTCCACATTCCAATTAGATCTCATCTGCTGTTGGAGTGTTTGGAGATACATTATCATCATCAGATGTATTTGCAACTCCTATAGTATCATATTAAAATATGACTCAATCAATAGGCTTGTTTTGAATGAACAGGAATCTTTTTGTATCTCCAATACCTTACCATCCTTTAAGCTGTTCTTTATTTATTTGATGCCCAAAAATGTAGACTGAATTCATATTTTGTATATACAACGATGAGGATCCAGATCCTCATGCCCTCCTACAGGATTGTTTCCTTCTCGTACATCGTTGTTAATGGAAATAAGCGTTGGTTGCTATCTAGCAGCAAGAGCTTGTGCTTTTGAGCATCGTATTGCTGGTTGGATTCTGTAACACAGTACATGCACATAGCGGTCTTAGCATCTGATTTTTTCCTCAAGTAATACTAGTATGTTTAAGTTTACATAAAAAAGAAGTTGTCCACATGATAGCCCGCTATAGTGTGCAGCCGAAACTGATTAAAGTTCTGATTGTTTGTATCACTAAGCTGCTTCAGGAAGACAGAGGCTCTGCTCTTGCCTAATTGTTGAATGATTTCTCTGATCATTCTTCATCCCACGTAAGATTTGTTGATAGTATCACATATCATATATTATAGTGAATTGCTTATAATAAAAAAACGAACTAGAGTTAAAGTTACAATATATTTATGGACAGTATTGCCACGCTTGATAGCATAAGAAAATGATCAAGGGTAGGCTTTGTACGTGAGCCCGTCATTTGAAATTCGATATCTTTTACAGAACTTTGTCTTACATGTGCCTTCCGTACATTAAGACAGTATTTTGTAATACCGATCCGAAGAAATATCATTAGCCTTTCTTAGACAAAGAAAATAAAAGTGCCTATCCAGCGTACACAAGAGACAGACTTTTTGAATACCTGTTCTCTACTTTATAAATTGAAAACTCTTCAAAATGAATTTCGAACTGTGACTACGTCATTAAGAAACTTGTATTGCTCGAGGTGGTCCTTCTTTGTGACAGTACCTTAAAAAAGAGGTGAATTAACTTCTAACATAATGCTTGAAGGGGGCAAGACTCTATTACGAAGGGCTAGTTATGGGTTTCCGCTAAGACATCTTTTGGTTATTGCAGTCTTGGCTCTTGCATTTACTTCTGCAGTGATTATGCGCTCTTATCCTGCGAAATATGGATTTTATCTAAACGAATTCGATCCATATTTCGACTATCGTGCAACTAAATACATTGTGGATCACGGCCTCAGCTCGTACTGGAAATGGCACGATACTATGTCATGGTATCCTGAAGGACGCGATGTTGCAAAGACCTCACAGTCAGGATTGCACATAGTTGCCGCCTTTCTGTATAGTATCTTTGGTAGAGGAACTTCATTGTTAAATTTTACAATCATTCTGCCAGTTGTTATGGGTTCACTAACTACCATAATCATCTTCGCTCTTGTAAGAGTAATGGGTGGTACTTCTGCAGGAATGTTTGCTGCATTATTATTCGCTTTCTCTCCTGCGATCATTCAGAGGGGAAACCTTGGCTGGTTCAAGTCTGAACCTCTCGGGCTTTTTTTCGGTTTGCTTGCACTGTACCTATTTATTTCCGCGGTCAAGCATAGCCAAATCAAATATGCTATTCCAAAAGCAGTCCTAGGAGGACTGGTTCTCGGACTAGGGAATGCATCATGGGGAGGAATTCAGTACTTCAGCATTCCTATTTCATTATTCCTGATTGCCCTTCCTTTCTTCAGAAGGGATACAAAGATCCCAACATACGTAGCAATTGCATTTACAGTATTTGCCCTAGTAAGTGCAGGAGCTTTTCCCAGGCCTGGAATTTCCTTTGTATTGGGTCTTCCTGGTATCGCCTTAATCGGAGGCACTGTATTTTTGACCATTGCAAACTTTTTGAAACGTATAAGTCAGCCGAGAACGGAGATACGCAATACACTATTTCTCTTGGTCGCATTCATTGCTGTAGCTGCAGGAGTCATCGGTGCTGGAACATATCAACCTGCCCACTTTAGATATTTAAACGCCATCAACCCTTTTCTCTCTTCGCAAAACGCCCTGACCGAATCAGTTGCTGAGCATTTCACACCTACGTTGGTAGACTATTTCTCAGATTACTCGATCCTTTTGATGTTTGCCGGCCTTGGTGCGTGGATGGCCTTCAAACGGAGAGACGATATGTCAGTTTTTGCATTAATTATAGGATTAACAGCAGTTTATGTCAGCGCTACATTTGCCAGATTACTGGTATTTGCCTCTATTGGGATCATTGTCCTGGCCGGCTTAGGCATATATGAGGCAACACGAAGCGTTCTAGAGAGCAGAGAATCAGCAGCAACATCAACATCTCTGAAGGCAGGAAAAAAAGCAAAGAGAAGGTTTGAGCAGACAAATGCCGCAATGCATCCTAACAAGGCAAGGATAATCAGAATTGCCTATGTCGTAGTAATTGTTTTCATCCTTACGATTCCAATGATATATCCTCCGAACTCCAATTGGATAGTCTCTGCAGACATCCCTCCGTCAATTGCCAACGGCGGTACTGGCTATAAGGTACAGACTAATGACTGGATAAATGCCTTGGATTGGATTTCAAAAAACACACCGAAAAACGCAGTCATTGCCTCATGGTGGGACTACGGATACTGGATAACCACTTTGAGCAACCGAACTAGCTTGGCAGACAATGGAACTCTCAATCAAACACGCATCCAGACTATTGCAAAAATGTTCATTGATAAGCCGGAGGATGGAATTAAGGTCGTTCGCCAGCTAAAGGCAGATTACATTCTACTCTATATTGTGGGACAGCGTTTAGGGACCGGACCTAATGGCACCTCATTTTATACCCTAGGAAGCGGTGGGGATGAGAGCAAGAAACAGTGGTTCATGAGGATAGGCGGCTTTGACGAGACCAGGTATCTGGAACAAGACGGACTAACCCCGACTCCTTCATTCTGGAATACAACTTTACTCGGCGGCCTAATACCCTTTAAGGTTGAGGCGTACGCTTCAAGAGCTAACATTCAACAACAATATTCTCCAGGAAGTATTGCATTGTATTCAAAACAGGTCAAATATCCTGCGAATGGAGGCATCCATCAGCCTTTCGACCTGGTATATGCATCTCCCAGTTTTAAGAGCAATAATCAAGGGTTGATTTTTGCGGTTCTGATTTACAAGGTTAACCACAACTATGTTCCAATTAAACGGTAGATAGGTACTACTACCAATATCATGGCAATAGTAAACTTTATTGAAGTGAACACACGACTTGTAGTACTTGTAGTCTAGTGGATCTTGCAATAGCAGCAGTACCATTCTACCGCAATGATAGGGCTTTCTGATCAGGAAGCACATACACGCAGCAGAGTTAGTTACCGACAGCCGATCTTTTTCACAGGTTGTTCAATCTTAAATGCTTCTTTCACCAATCATAAACATATTTTTCAAAAAACAAAATAAATGAAGTGTCTGTCAGAGAACAGATATTCATCTTTGTTGGCAGTAGTAGGAATCTAAACCCAATATAAGTAATTTAACAAATAAAACTTGAATGATGGATTGCCATATATGTTAGACTACTAGTGCTGCAAACTAGATTGCAGTACCCATCCTTTTAAATGAGCAACTACTACTCGTCCAGATAACAACACATCATTTATTGAAAATGAAATGGCGGTATAGATGTTGAAGGATTTAAGAAAAGAATTTATTTCGATAAAAAGAAGACCTAAGTTTAGTGTCATCAGACTATACACCATAGTCGAATAAAGATACTTTTTGGTATCGGGGTTTTCTCATAATCGGCATCCTTTGTCGATAGTACCCTGTAGGTATGCAGGCAACATACAAGTTCAGAGCAGAAGTTATTATCTTCTTAGTATAATCATCCAGTCCTGATACTACCGCCATCACTGATGCCGCCAATGACAAACTTTGAAAAGTGTCCTGTCTGCAGAGTACACCGGTCCAGTTGACCCTCTGGCGGTCACGTACGATCACGGGAACCAGCAACAGCGGAGGAACGCGAAGTGCATTGATAAACGCAGGAATGGTTAGTGACAAAAGGAAGATCCTAAATTAAACGGTGGAAAATAGAACTCCAAGTATCCAAAACCGCCAGGGACGTTGTCATTGCCTCTACACTTGAAAACCTAGTATTGCATCTACCATAGTCGACAATGACGGCAAAACTAAAAAAAGGATACAATATCCAGCTATTCATAGCCCAATTTCTTTCATAGATGTATTGTAACACCAGTTGATTATTGCAACGGACAATCGTCACAGCTATTTTCCGCAACTGATAATCATGTCCTCAGCTTCTTTGAGTGTCCTTGGAAAGTATGCAAACCATCATACTCTTGACCGACATATGTAGAATCATAGCTGGAGGTTCTCTCTGCCGATCGTTGGTCCCGTAGTTGGGGAGAGTTGCCAACTGCAGTTGCTGTCGTTGTTGTTGATGATGACCCGGCGATGATTCTCCGTCAGCAGTGCTCGTAACATAATTCAATAGTTTGTGTTCAAGACATTCTGCATCTATTACTAGCTTATTATCATGATTTATCCATCTAATAGCAATAATAAAGGACGATAACAATAAGAAACCTCTCTAATGAAAAGGCCGCCCGAGCTTGCAAACTTTTTTAGTGAAGGAAAAAAGAGGTATCAATAGAACCATCAATGAGACAAGGTGAAGCAAGCACGTATTTTAGTGAATTCTTTTGGTCTATACAAAATAAACATTACCTTAAAGGTCTTAGAAAACTTCACAGCCTGCTAAAAGAGAAGGAATGACTTCAGCTACCAATAAAGCGAAATAGAAGTCATCGACTTAAAAAAACAGTCTCAAAACATGTATAGACATTATGAAAAATCAAATCACCTTCCACTTAGAATTATTTCTCAACTGCAACAAGAAAAATGTACGCTTAACATAGCTCTCAGTATACTCGTTATTATTACAGTCTCCTAGTACAACAGATGGGTACAACACGTCTACATCCTTCATAGAATCTTTGCTGCGTTCGTTTCTTTGTGCATCTGCAATGGATGAAGATGCTAGTGTGTGACATTTCTCTTATTGGCATCACTATATCCATAAATTCTAGCGTGCAAGTTATGAGAATGAATATGGAATCAGTCAAACTTCAATTGGAGTTAGGGCCTAAAGCAATTACAGTAAGATCAAGCCTATGGGAAGGTGTTCTAGCCTCCAGAACCTTCGAAGGTCATAACTGCTATACACAGTTTTTAGATTTTATCAAACAAGCATATCCAGACGAGAAAATCATCTCTGCAACTATTGCTGTTAGCAATAATGACTGATGGTTCTGCTGGCTAGTATGTTC
>DATDFS010000203.1:0-3481 GCA_036522495.1 Nitrososphaeraceae archaeon
CATGAATTCAGGGAACTTGTTGATTCACTTCCAAATAGTCTATGAGGGATTATAAAATCATCGAACTACAATACCAGTACAACCTCTATGTACTAAGGAAAACTCCTATTAACATGTATGAATTTATTTATTTATCCATTATGAGTAAAAGTCCATATAATAGGCTAGAACGCAATACTTGCGCATTTCTAGATAACTTGCAACAAAAGGCAGGACCGCCAATCTACACCTTGTCACCATACGATGCTCGTGCTGTATTATCTGGACTTCAGGCTAGTATTCCAGTCAAGAAACTTCCAGCTGATATTGAGAATCGTACTATCTCTTGTGGACCTGATGGTAAAGACATATCTATCACTATGGTTCGACCTCCAAATAGCAGTAATGAAACTCTACCTGTTATAATGTTCTTCCATGGCGGTGGATGGATTCTTGGTGGATTTGATACTCACGATAGATTGGTTAGGGAGATTGCTAACAATGCAAATGCTGCTATTGTCTTTGTCAACTATACTCCCTCTCCAGAAGCCAAATATCCTGTTTCTCTGGAACAGTCATACGCTGCCACAAAATGGGTTGCTGAAAATGGCCAAATCATAAATGTAGACTCTTCACGTCTAGCAGTTGTTGGAGATAGTGTAGGTGGTAATATGGTTGCTGCTTTTACTTTACTTGCCAAACAAAGAGGAGGTCCTAAGGTTGATTTCCAAGTCCTTTTTTATCCAGTTACTGATGCTAGTTTCGAAACATCATCCTACATGAAATATCAAGAAGGATATTGGCTCACACGTGAGGCTATGAAGTGGTTCTGGGATAATTACACATCAAATCAGACAAATCGAAAAGAGCCAACTGTTTCTCCGCTGCAGGCTTCGATAGAGCAGCTCAAAGGATTGCCGCCAGCACTTGTCATCAACGGAGAAAATGATGTACTATGTGATGAAGGAGAAGAGTATGCTCGGAAGCTATTAGAGGCAGGTGTCAGCGTTACTGCAGTTAGATATCATGGTACTATTCACGACTTTGTAATGTTGAATGCAATTACTGATGATCCGGCACCAAGGGGAGCAATAGAACAAGCTTCCCATATGCTAAAAAAGACATTGTCAGCTTAAGAACAGAATTAGCAGTAATTTGCGTAATGACATAAGAATGAAGTATTGAAAAACCTATTACCAATCTCTATGGTGCTCACTCACTTTTTGGTACACTTTGAGAATACAAACCATTCTCTTGTTCTCGTTAACTGCATTGATAACTTTCATGCAGCTTCACAAGAGAGGGTATGAGAGGTTAGGAGAGAATCCTATATAACTAACTGGTAATAGCAATATTAAGTATATTAAAAAGCAAATGACAATGAGGAGCTAACATAGATAGTAAATATGACAATAGCATTAATGGATAGAGATCGAAAAGCATAAAACCAAAGAGTGTTGATTTGGCTTTGGCTTATGCTACTGTAATAACCTGTCAGCTTAACAGGATCGACTCACACTGAAATACTTTAATACCTATTTATGAAAGAATTCTTACAAAAGATATTATGATAAAACTATCTTGCAAAGAGTCGGGATTAGAATGCGATTACGTAGCAGACGGTAAAACAGTAGATGAGGTCTTAAAGCATATTTCCGAACACGCTGAAAATGTTCATAATATGAGAGCAGAAGACACATATGAAGAAAATAAATCTGCGGCCTTTTTGTGCCAAGCCATAGGTAAAATGACATCATCATCAACTTACAATAATAATAAGGAAAAATCAGATTGATTGTGTATGTATGACGGCGGCGGACTTTGAGAGTGTATAATACAATTCTTAATAAATAACAAGTTATCTCTATTGTTTAGCAATGAAAGTGCTTTCAGTGAACGTAGGGCTTCCAAAGAAAGTACTCTTTAATGGGCAAACTGTAACTACTGCAATTTTCAAGGATCCAGTCAAAGATCCTATTATGTTACGAAAGATTAATCTTGAAGGTGATAAACAGGCTGATTTGACAGTACATGGTGGAGTGGATAAGGCAGTTTATTCATATCCAGCCGAACATTATGACTACTGGCGTAAACAATTTCCTAACATTGATATTATATGGGGAATGTTTGGGGAGAATTTCACGACGGAAGGGTTAATGGAGGATACCGTTAATATTGGTGATCAGTTTCAAATAGGATCTGCCAAGCTCATAGCAACACAACCTCGAATGCCATGTTATAAACTTGGTGTGAGGTTTGGACGTATGGATGTAGTTAGGAGGTTTTTGGCAAGTGGTCGACCTGGAATTTACTTTAAGGTATTAAAAGAAGGACAAGTCCAAATAGGTAACAAGATAGAGACTATCAATAGAGATAAAAATAATGTTACTGTGAAAGATATTGTTCGCCTGTATGTAACTAGGGATCATCTAGACAATATTGAAACTATGAGACGTGCGATAAAAATAAATGCTTTGCCAGAAGGATGGAAATACGAATTTCAACAAAATATTGAGCAACTGGAACACAAGTCATAGAATTCATATTATTACTAGATTCTCTCTTATCGAATAATAATATTCTACTAGAGTTAAATTCAAAACCGCATCTTTGACATTTACTATAACGCATGAACCTATTATGAGGTCCTTAAGTGGTTAAGATCTGTTATTAATAGCCCAACTCTTGCTTGTTTATTTACTGTTTATTTTGTTTATATTTTACGTTATTTATTATTTTTGTTATTCTACTTCATAGGTTGTTTCTAATATGGTAGAAGTAGTAGCGAATGGACCAAAAAAATACCGTCTGTACGTATGTGTAAATAGATTGTTATCATTATAATAATATGGTAATAATAATATGAACCTGTAATTCTGACTGTTGACGATGATCCACAGGTTTTAAGATCCGTTGAGCGTGACTTGCGTAGCAAGTACGGTAATGAATTTAGGATAATTCGAGCTGATTCTGGTATGACTGCGTTAGCTTCAATGGACTATCTCAACTTGTGCATGCATTCCATTACTCCTTGCTTTGTATCCTTTCACGCAATACAATGGTTCGTTTTGAGACAGACTCTATAAGGTCCAAACCATTCTTATGAGCAAATACCTCCCCCTACCAGTCTTCTGACTGTGCACCATGAGTCGCCGTGCCTCATTTTGGACATAGAGAAGCCTGCAGATTATATGGATAGACTGATTATGGATGCATCTTCGTCAACTTTCCAAGATGGGGTGACGATGTCCCATTCACAGTTGCCGAAATCCATGATGGCAAGGAGGTGGTAGCCTATCCTGATCAGGCGATAAATCAAACTAATAAAAATGACGGGCAGCAGACTTGTATTCGTGCAATCAGTTGTTGATCCTCTAGACAGTCTGTGGGCAGAAAGACAATTTAACTTAATTTACTCAAAAAGAAAGAGAAAAAGCGAAAATTCGGTCAAACCATGTTGTTTTTGATACACATACAACCATACAATAATAATTAATTTAAC
>DATDFS010000204.1:0-4237 GCA_036522495.1 Nitrososphaeraceae archaeon
GCTTTCTGTTGCTCGTTATTTTCTTCTGAACTTGTGAAACCTGTTTTTGAAGCTGTTTTAGCTGGGATTGAAGCTGCTTTACCAATACTAGCTGTCTTTCTGCAGATTTGATTTGTTTTTGAACTGGTTGAACCAGTTGTAATATTTTATTGATTTGAATGCGTTGTTTGTCTAGCTTTTTGGATACATCTGCTAAATTCAATTCTCCTGTCTGTAGCTGGTTTCTTTTATAGGAAGATTTGGTTTTCGACGATTGTGGTGCTGGAATTTTAGGTTGTGGAGTTAACGCTGTAGAATCTGCAGTCAGTATCTCTTCTTTCTCCTCTTCTTCGTTTGCGGGTAATACCTCCAATTCATGGCCCTCGGCTACCCTTACTGGCTCTTGTTCTTCATTTGTATCTCCTACTGTAGAGTGCGGGTTCAACTCTTCATTCTTTGTGTTCTCGTTTGGTGCGTTCTCTTCTGATGACATCTATTAAATTAGATTCAGACTGGAGTTTTTAAATTTGTTATCTATAGATATGTCATATGGATGGATCATTGGATGGTAGTAAGGTATCCATTTTATAATAAAACATAAAGACCATCGATCGTAGTGTCGTTAGAGTCTTGGTTGTTATATAATCCCAGAACCTTGTTTTCGTAGGGATGTTTGTGATATGAATTACTGTAGAATAGTTAAGGAACCGAGACCTGTATCTATTCATTCCATTAGATTTGAAGATGAAGTATCAAGCGGATGTGCTAAATAGTATTGCTCCCAATACGGCATGATTATTAAGGAAAAGTGTAGTATATGCAGTCGGTGTTAGCAATAATAATAATAATAATACACCAGCAGCTATAATGGCTACGGTACTATGAGCAAATTTTCTTCTTAACCTTTGCATTTATTGTACATTGTTGCACATTTATCGTCCGTCATGTAATACGCGATCGATTGATAGTACGGTAAGATAATAATTTATCATCTTAAACAGTGCCCTACCTATGATAAAAGAACTCCATGCTCAAAGAATCATGATGAACTTGTTACCTTTGTATCTAGAGATCTATTATCAGACTGATGACTGAGCTCCGAAATAGACCAGATTTTCCAATCACAAATGAAGAGCCTTGAAGAAATTGGAGAAAGGTTTCAAGAAAGGGGTTCTTGACTGGAAAAAAGCGAGGGTTTCGCACCGTACCAACCAGCTACAAGTTTCGCTTGATTGTATATAGAATAAATCCGCATTCTTCGCAGGAGTAATATAGATTATCAAAATCGGATCTTAGCGTCATTGTATCGAAACATCGGGGACATTCAATTTCGTGTTCTATATCTGTGAATATTTTTTCTTGTTCTTCTTGTTTTTGACTTTGCTGCTGTTCTCCTCCGATTTGAAGAGAGGTGTCATTTTCTGTCTCAACACTTGTCTCTAATTCTGTATTAGTCATATCACTAGCAGATAAGTCATCTATTCTTTCACATTTAATATATAAGTCACCATTGGGAGAGGGGGCAATATGTAAAACCACATCTAAACATCTAGACTTTTAGCCTTAGTCTTATCTAGCATTTTTGGATGGGTAGGTTTAGACATAATCCACATCCGTGCCCTGCTTGCCGGTAGTAGTAGTAGCGATCCGATACTCATCTACTTTCTTAGGTGACCATCATCGCATCTTCAAATCGCTAGCTCAGTCCATCCCTTTTCTTCAAGAAAAAAGGAGGTTATGGATGCGGCGGTGGTGGTGGTGTTGGTATTTGTGGTGGCGGTTGTGAGGGAGGAGAAGGATGAGGAAGTGGAGAAGGAGCTAATTGCGTAGGCAGAAATGGAAGTGGAGAAGGTCTAGCAGCAAGTGTGGTTTTAAGATCTAACTTATGACCATTTCTATACACAGTCAAAGTCACAGTATCACCGACTGACTTGTGCTGCTCAATATATGAGATCAAATCATCACTTCTAACTATAGGGTGGTTATCAACAGCCACTACTATATCCCCGATATGTCTTTTTGAGTATTGATCTGTAGTGCTTCCATGTATTCCTGCTTTATCTGCAGGACCATTCTTTGTAATTGTATCTACGTATGCGCCTTTGAAATTACTTGTTGCTGGTATGCCTGTAACATTCTGTAGTATAGCAGAGTTCAGAGTAGCGATCTTAGCTCCAAGGTAGGGATGTGGATACGTGCCTTTTTGTATTAGCATAGGAACTACTTTTGCTATTGTGTTAGACGGAACTGCAAATCCTAGACCTGAGAATCCTCCTGTACCGGAAAGTATGGCAGTATTTATTCCGACAACTTGTCCTTGCATATTTAGTAATGGCCCACCAGAATTGCCAGGATTAATCGGTGCATCTGTTTGAATTGCATTTGGTATCGAAAATCCAGCAGCCCCGGCAGACGGTAACAATCGTCCCACTCCGCTTACAATTCCTGTCGTAAGAGTATCACTCAGGCCAAACGGATTACCGATGGCAATTACTGGATCTCCGACTTCCATGTTAGATGAGTTTCCTATTGCAAGTGGTTTGAGAAGTGATGGTCGCTGTTGCTGAGTGGCATTTTGGATCTGTACGACTGCTATATCGCTATAGATATCGGTTCCTATCACTTTTGCAGTATACCTATTTCCATCTAGAAATGTTACTTCTACTATTTTTGCATCGCCTACTACATGGTTGTTCGTAATAATATGTCCCTGCTTATCATAGATAAATCCTGAACCTAAAGCAGTGGCATTTTGTCCATTGGGGTTTGACGGATCAGTAATGGGTATCAGAGCCTTACTTGTTATCTGTACAATAGAATTTTGTACTTGTTTGAATATCGCTTTTAGAGATAGGGAAGAAGCAGAAGTAGAACTAGTAGCATTTTGCAAGGATGAAATTGAAGAGGATCTTGTCCCTTGCTGCTGTTGTTTTTGTTGTTCTCCCATAACCGCTAATGGACTTGCATATATACTAAATGAAATTGCTGCTATCGCTGCAACCAGGATGACTAGTGTGGATATTGTAAATACAAACGATTTTCTCATTCTACCTAGGAGATGAGATAATTCTTATATGAGCGTTATTGTTCGAAATCTCTATAAGTCATTTCGTTAGTTTTTACAACGTTAATTGGATTAATCATCACTTCAGAATGTCTACGGCCGTCTGATGTAGGTAACTTTATTAGAAGCATCCGCAGTGAAAATCATAGTTATGGCAGATCAAGTATTCATGTTTGCCGCAACCGCTGGTGTCTTCGCAGCATTTGCTGCGCTTGTGTTTGTAGCAAGAGCAAAACGGTATCACCAAGGCTTTAAACCAGCAACATCTACCGAGGAAAAATCATCAGCTATATAAAATAAATAATGACCATGGGAAGTTATTGGATTGTGTCTTAACACCGGCGTAGCCCAGATGATTGGAGGGATGGAATTGTTACAATTACAAGCTCAAATACATCCAATACAGGCGCTCTCTCACTAATACTTCTTCCAAATGATGTCAACCAAAAGTCAGCAACAACATCCTGAACGGCTTATTTCTGTTGTGTTTTAGCAGAAAAATAAAATTAAAATTATGAAAGATTATGATGATATTTTCTATCATGTAGAGCAAAATGGAAAATTTCTTATTGGGAGTCAATTTTCATGGATGGGGCTATGCATCATATCAAAATCGTTCGGTGACACCAAAGCCTCCAAATGGATATAAATGACTCTTTCAAAATATTCAAAGAAGCGGGAATACAATGTATCAGATTTCCTTTATACTGGGAGTGCTATGAAAAGAATCCAGAAGCATTTAACCAGGAACTTGATAATATTTCTTCAGCAGCTTGGAAATATGACATATTATTATGCATATACGATAACCACCAGTGGGAATGCTCGTCTTACATTGGCGAGGGAAGTGGTTTTCCAAATTCGCTCCTAATAGGATCTTTCGAACCGCATTCAGATCCGTCAAGTCGTCCTTCAAGACAAGATCTAAAAAAATTCTGGAACGGATGGTAGGATCGAAAATTCGAGACTATCGGAGGA
This sequence comes from Nitrososphaeraceae archaeon, assembly GCA_036522495.1. Lineage (GTDB taxonomy): Archaea > Thermoproteota > Nitrososphaeria > Nitrososphaerales > Nitrososphaeraceae > Nitrososphaera_A. The sequence goes on from DATDFS010000204.1 coordinate 4,022, forward strand.
AAAGATGGTTGGGATCCACAATTAAGTTCTTAGAAGGAGTGATAAAGAGATTAAAAGATAAATATTCTACACTAGGATTTGAGATACTAAATGAACCGCAGGTATTCAGACAGGTCGATTTTAGAAAGTAGGTAATTATCATGATCATATTATAAGAAACATATCTGCAATAACTGATAAAACACTTTTTTTGCTTTACTTCTTCCTCATCTCGAC
>DATDFS010000205.1:0-5941 GCA_036522495.1 Nitrososphaeraceae archaeon
TAATTAATAATTAATTCGCTTCACTCTTTGCCATATTCTTATGAATCTCTGACACCTCTTTTTGTAGCTGCTTTATTTGGGACTGAAGTTGCTTAATTAATTCTGATTGTCTTTTTGCATCTTTAGATTGCTTTTGTAAAATGGGCTGAAGCATTAATCCTATTTTATCAGTGTGGTCGGTCTCAATAAAGTCCCTTATTTTGTGGAATATTTCGTCCTGGTTTTCCGATAATTTAGTTTCATGATGATGTGTTATACCCCCTTCTTCTATCTCCTTTATCCTCTGCTCGGCCGGTATTGCTCTTGCCCACAAACTATCAAAGACAAAATGCTGATGATGCTCTACGATTTCCTTTACATTACTGCGGATAATCTGGGATGCTGGTCTTCCTTTGGCATGAAATGTTGCAGGGGCTATGTATTCTGTTTCATTTAAATAAAAACTACCTTTAATCCCATCTATATGACGGACCTCGTCAACCATTTTCATCAACTCCCTGCAGTAGCCAACGTTATTCTCAGTAATTTCAGTTATGTACCTCAACTTGACACCTCTACTTCTGGCATCAAGGAATGCCTTCTTCAGCTCTCCAATTTGAATAACCAAGGACGGCCGACTGTAATCTATGCATGCATCAATCTTGATCTTTGTATCAGAGGTAAATCTTAATACCGTATTTACTACATTCTGTTCGTCTTTTAACACCTCGGTCCTTTCAGTATTTGCGTCTGACGATGATGGCGTAGTAGTCAAAGAATCAGCTCAAAATTACAACCTAAGGTAAGTATAAAATATTAACTAATTTCATAAAATTACTGTTCCTGATTCCTGGTCTTTTTTGTTGCCTCCCGCGATCTTGGCTCGCTTTGTATTTCAAGTTACGTGGTCTTGTTTCCAATCTGTATCCGCAGCACGTGTATCAGCAGCACGGGCACCAAAATCCATCCCATCATCTCATATCACATATTATAAACAGTAACTAACACATCTGACAACGTGTCTGTTCAGCAGCAGCAGCACAACGGCCAGAACCAATGGTTTTGCGCCTTATGGACTTTGCCTGTAAATAGTAACAACTGGAGTGTTAAATTAGAATAATGTTTCACCTAAATCATCTATAATGTATATTGTTATTATTATTTATGTGGAGAACTGGCAGATGTCTGGCGATAATATAGATAATCGTTACCCCTCAAAGTCAACTGCTGACGGGATGCTTAGATCAATTAAGCAAGAGATGATTTTAAAAACGGAAGAATTAAGACAAACAAGTGACTTGCTTTTAGCTTCAAATGATGCGCTCAAATCAAAAACAGAAGAATTGGATAAGACAAACAAGGACTTATTTGAATCAAACCATGAGCTTGCTTCAGTAAATAGAGAGCTTTCTGAGGTTAATAAGGAACTTACAGCAACCAATACAAGATTTGCAGAAACTAACAAGAGGTTTGCTCAAGTTAATAAAGAACTGTCAGCGTTAATCGAGGAGCTCTCTTTAGCTAATGAACAAATAAAGACACGTGATAAGATACTGACAGATTTTGTCAACATAGCGGCTCATGAGTTCAGAACACCTACACAATCCATTCTTGGATATTCTGAATTATTGCAACTACTGTCTGAAGAAGAGCAGGGTGGTTTCGATAAGAAGGTCAATGATGAAAAGAACAAGGCTTTGGAGTCAATAATCAGAAATGCAGATAGACTAGATAAATTAGCTACCAATATACTTGATGTTACCAGAATTGACGGTAATATTTTGGTAATTAATAAACAGCGTTTCAACCTTAATGAAAAGATAAGGGATATAGTATCAGACATCGTAAGTCAAATGGGAAAAAAAACCCGCAATAATAAAAATATAAGAATAGCTTTTGAATCAAAAGCAGGAGCAAAAGAGATTTACATAGAAGCAGATAAACTAAGGATATATCAGGTTATTTCAAATCTGCTCAATAATGCTGTTAAATTTACAAAAGACGGAAACATAACTATTACAGCAGATTTGAACACAAACGAAAGAGAAGTCGTTGTCAAGATAACAGATACAGGCACTGGTATAGCGACTGATATTTTACCAAAGCTGTTCACAAAATTTGCCACAGGTTCTTCAGAAGGCGTTGGCTTGGGATTGTTCATATCAAAAAGTATTGTAGAGGCTCATGGTGGTAGAATATGGGCTGAGAACAATAAGACAGGCAGTAATCTGAAAGGACAGAAAGGGGCTACATTTGCATTTAGCCTTCCTTATTTGGCTAGTTGACAATGTGAAATATGGGAAGTGGCAGATAAAGCCATGCCGTTATAGTTAACATAGGTGGATATGAGATAATTGTGCGCCTTTGTGAAACGACAGATGACGATAAAGAAAGAAATGAAAAGCAACAATGATGATATATGATAGGAAAGGTAAGTATGACTGATGTATCTTGTAACACTCCAAGGCAGATGAAGAAGATGATAATGATTATGATGTGTGAGCAATAACGATTTGTGCGATGAATGAATACCGATAGATAAGTGATGATGATTATTATTGTTTAATTTCGGAGTTTAGGCTTTTAAAATACTATCTTATCTAATCTTATCCTATCCTATCCTATCCTGTGATGATAACCCTTTTCCATATTAAAACCAGTCCTATTTGTAACAGATAGTTTCATTGTTCAACACCAGACTAACACACATGTACCCAGGGCGTTCATCGATTACAATGACATTATACTGATAAACAAAGGCTAGTGCGACTATTGATATTAATGCCAATAAAGCTAGTATTATTTCAGTGATATTTCCGAACATGATTAATAATAGTAATACACTCTTGGCTCATATAACCAATTAAGCTGCTAACCTGATGATGGAGATTCATTATCATGGGCTTCAAATTCATCCTCCTCCTCATCTTCCAATTCTCCTTCATTCTCGGTTTCTTGCAATTGTTCTCCCTCCTCTTTTGGCATGCTGCTCAAACTACTGTAAAATCGACTAAATGGTATAAAAGAGTATACAAGATATTCGGACATATTATTATTATGATGATGATATAGATGATGACACTAACAATAATTGTAAATCGCAACATACGATCGAATTGTCTTTATTACCACAGTTTTTAATCAAAGGGCATGTCCAATGATATCCCTTATAAGATACATGTTGCCACTAACATATCATATGAAAAGTTTAACATGCCGGGACGCAGGATTTGACTGTGCTGCTGTGATTAAAGGAGATACTGAAGACGAAATCATGCAAAAGGCTGGAGAACATGCCAGGAGTGAACATAATATCAAACCAGAAGATATGACTCCTGAATTTCAGCAGAAAATAAGAGGACTAATACGTACTGCCTAGACATTAGATTATGTTATGTTTTTGGTTCACTAAATAGCACATAATTCTGGAATGCCTGTAATGGGAATTGAGCGATTGTTTGTTTGTTTGTTTGTTTGCACTCTTTTTACAGTAGCAGGTGTTTCCCCATTGTATTTTATCAGTATCAGTTTCCCGGAAGGCGGTGGTTTGCAGTTGAGAAATTCTAGTTCCAAATACAATGTCTGTAGATTAACTTATCCTGAAGTTATCTAGTCATCTCATGTATTCTTATAGAAGAAGTAATATGCACATTAAAGCTGCCTGAATGAATCAATCCAAAATCATATGTCGCACAATAACGAATAAACAATTATCTATCATCAATCAACCCCAGTAGCAAGCTCGTCAGATGATGTGGCAGTAGATTGTATACACACAAATTGGGAAATGTATACCAGTATGACTTATACTTTTAGTCATAAAGACACGTCAGCCAGTGGCTTCAAGTGGACATGCATCGCTGCGGCACTGCATCACACTACATTCAATTAAAAGGAGTTGACGGCCGTATTCCGTGCAGGTCTTTCCTTTGAATATTATAATTCTACTCAACTAGTTTACTAGTCAAATTATATACTGTGTGGGATTAATTAGACATAATCATCTTCTGCCCTCCTAAAAAAATAAAATAAAATAAAATAAAACAAAGCGATGTGTTACTATGGAAGCAACGGCGCTAAGTCTGGGGGAAGCTGTGGCAACTCCGGTATCGGTCCTAATCCAGGCTGTTGTGGTTGTTGTTGCTGTTGCTGCGATTGCTGTGAAATAGTATTTGGTCTAGCTTGTAAGGTTGCTGTTACATCGGTTGTCTGTCCATTTCTATTTATTGTAAGTTTGACGTTATCCCCTACGTTCTTATTTGAATCAACATAATTGATTATATCATCAATCTGCCTTGTGGGATGTCCATCTATTGCTGTTATGATATCGCCAATATGTGTATTAGAACCACTGATGTCTTGAGTCAATGGCTGTAATCCTGCTTTGTCCGCAGGACTTCCTGGTTGAACGGAGCCCACGACAACTCCTTTGTAATTCCTTGGTAAACCTGCACTTTGGGCTATATCAGGAGTTATTTTGCCACCGGCAATCCCAAGCCAGGGATGAACATAAGTTCCACCTTTTATAAGCAATGGTACCTCTTTAGCAATTGTGTTTGACGGAATTGCGAATCCTACTCCGGAATAGGAGCCCGTCCTAGAAAGGATGGCAGTATTCATTCCTATAACCTGTCCTTGCATATTTAGTAACGGCCCACCGGAATTGCCAGGATTTATTGCAGCATCCGTCTGGATTATATTTGGTATTGAAAATCCAGTATCTGGATTTGGCAATAATCTTCCTTCTCCGCTTACAATACCTGTTGTTATAGTGCCACTAAGTCCAAATGGATTACCAATAGCTATCAGTTGATCTCCCGGCCTTAAACTAGAAGAATTTGCAATTGGAAGTGGCATAACTTTCTCTTCTGAAAAGTTATCGGTAATTTGCAGTACCGCTATATCTGCATCAGGCTCTTTTCCTATAACTTTTGCAGAGTATGTATTTCCATCTGTGAATGTCACATCTGCAGTCGTTGCGCCGTCTATGACGTGATTGTTAGTGATTATGTGCCCTTGATTATCATATACAAATCCGGAACCTAACGCCGTACTTCTACTGGTTGCCGGAACACCATTTATGATGGTGACCTGGTTAGGATCAGACCTTGTACTTGTTATCTGAACTACAGAGTTTTCTACCCTCTTAAAGACATTAGCGAATGAGGAGGAGGGGGAAGAAGGTGATGAGGATGAGGGAGAGGTTAGTGGGTTTATTGATGACGATGACGATGAGGATGACTGTACTACGTTTTGCTGTTGCTGTTGCTGTGCCATTATCGAATGTAAGGGGGAACTAGGAAGTGCTGTTGTTGAAGATACAATTATAGCAGCAGTCCCCGCTATGCTTAATAATAATATCGTTACCTTTTTAATATTGTGTTCCAAATTTTGTTTTCACTTTGGAAGTATAAACCCTGGAACCTAATTAAACCATTGATTAACAATGTAAGTTAACACGGTTAATGTATAGCCTGTGTCTTCCGGTTTGTTGTTGTTGGACAGACTACTACTGCTGTACACAGGTATCTTCTCAGGTTGTTTGGAATCAAAATATAAGGCATATTTCCATGAAGCGGGCCTAGGAGTTGAAAACAGTCATCGGTTGAGGTGAGGGTAGTTTTACCGTACTGGAGTGGAGTCTATCCCTATAGAAACTTGTGTATAGCCTTCCAGTTACTTGATATATCTGGATTTAAACCAATGATGTGTGCGGTTATTTTATTTTAAATTCTGCCAAGCGACTTCACTATGAATTTTATACACATTAATGCACACGGGAACTAAGGCAGGAGAGAGAACTTAAAATAATAATAATCGTCATGCTCAATTTTCGATCCTTGGCGCAAGAAAGAACTCTACTGTCAATGAATTTGGAAGTACAAATCCTAATTTTAAGGGTTTCTTGGAAGAGTATTCTATTACCACGTTGTTACAAACAGGACTAAGGATTTTTACGATC
>DATDFS010000206.1:0-7549 GCA_036522495.1 Nitrososphaeraceae archaeon
ACTATATAATATTAATTCATTGTTCAGTGAATGTCTAAATTAGGAAAAAATTGCTCGAGTTTTATATGGCTCAATTTATTGTCGAGATTATGAGTAATCAGATAGGAAGCAATAAAATAAATGGAAAAATATTTATCCTCATATCTGGACTTGTATGCAAAAAATAGTCAGAAAATAGATGGATTATTTTTTATATGTTTAGTTTGCCATAGTTGCCATTTGATACCCACCCTGAGGTCGTAACAACTTCCTAAAATAGCCAAAAGAACTGGAGTATGGATAAATGGTCTTAAATTCCACCAGTAGCAGCAAACTTTCCTAGTGATAGTAAAGCGTTACTACTAAAATTATACTATATCTAGGGGTGCTATTGCTGGAAATAAGGATTTGGCAGTTATCACATGATTCTTTCGCAGTGTGTTAGTAGATATGAATAGATGACTGTCCTATTAAACCACTTGTTATACTAAAGGATTGACTGGATTATCCGCTTGTCTATAAATTTAAGCATGGAATGCTTCTACGATTGGATCCTCATTGACACTAAACTATTACTCATGTTATTTTTACTCACATATGATAATCAAGTAATGGAATTCCAAACTAATCACGTTCATGCTCGCAACCAACGCAAATACAGTAGCGCTTCATAGTTTTCAGATCATTTGTTTACATGACAACCGCTATCTAGAATCTCGCATGTACTCGTCGCGCCGCCTCAACCACGACTCGGTCTCATTGCGCCCTTGGGTGCCCGGTCGAGCCACTGGTACATCCCCCAGAGCACGTCGAGGCCTCGCGCATAGGCTGAGTAAGTGTGGTAGACGACGCCGTCGGAGAGCGCGAACGCGCTCATGCCCGGTGCCTCGCGGGTGTAAGTAGGGACATCGGTACCGGTCATGGCAGCGAACACTTTTGGCGTCAGCGCCAAATCATCTTGACGTCGGTCTTGACGGCCCTCTGAATCGGCTTCCGAACCTGAGGTTATGCCGCCCTTGTGATAGTTATAGTACAGGTTGCCGGAGCGCTGCTGCTCCTCTGTGAACGACGTGTTGAAGTCATAGTTAAAGTCGCTGTCCAGTGACGACGCCCACATGAATGTCCAGCCCATGCGGCGCTTGTAGGCCTGAAGCGAGGCGATCGGGGCGCGTGAGACTGCAATCATCGTGACGTCGTGGTGCTCAAGGTGCACGGCAAAGCCATTGAAGCCGTCAGCGATCGCAGAGCAGGCCGGGCAGCCGCCAGTGTACTCAGGGCCAAACATGAAGTGATATACAAGGAGCTGCGAGCGTCCTCTGAACAGATCGGCAAGGGATGCCGTGCCCTCGTCGGTCTCGAAACGGTACTCCTTATCGATTCGAACCCAAGGTAGGTTCTGCCGCCACTGCGCCAGTTCGTCGTTATGCCGCGTCAGCGCCTTCTCGGCCTTGAGCAGCTCCAGCCTGGCCGCAAGCCACTCTTCACGCGTTCCGATCTTGTGGTCAGTCATTGTTTCTCTCCTTCTTGCTGCCGCCTGCAATCACCCCGAGGCGCTGCGAGACGAGGATATTTACCACCTTCTCCACTATGATCTTTTACTATCATGACCTTTGCTATCATGCCCACCGACTTCATCTTCCTTGAAATCGCGTCGGGCATCACGAAGTGGTTGGGACTGTCGTTTACAGATGACATGTGTAGCTTCATATCTACAACATTTAAATTATTTCCCGGACTTTCGGTAAATTCAACCCGAGATTTCTCTTTGTTGTTATCTGTTATAATCCTGATATTAGTTAGCAGAATCTAAAATGAAAAGTTATGATATATATCTGAATATCCAAAAATATGTCTCTCCGCTTGGGTTAATTCATAACCACTGCGTGCTAATGATATCACTATACCTTACTCTATGATCATGAACATCATGTTATTGTTATGAGATCCAATGGATTAATTATTAAATAACCACTCCTTATTCATAATAAATTATGAAAACAATATCATGTCGTGAGGCAGGATTTGAATGTGACTACGTCATAAAAGGCCAAACAGAAGAAGAAGTTGTCAAAAATGGTGCAGAACACGCCATAAAAGAACATGGTGTGAAATCAGAAGATATGACTCCAGAAATGAAGGAGAAAATTAGAGCACTTGTCCGCGACACATAATTCTCTTAGTTATTTCTGAACGGCAGGAGTAAGAAGTAAGGTCCTTGTTGGTCTTTGTCTGTCTTACATTTGTGAAATTACCTGAACGGATGTATCTCAGATGCATGTGCAGCAGACTTTTTCCACATCCTCGTGCGATCTGTACAGTGAAGCAGAAAACGAAGTTTGGCATTAAATAAATAGACTTACAAATTTGACAACATCTCTTTACTTTTCAAACAACCGACAGGAAGAAGATCTTTTGCTCTTGGAGATAATATCGATCACAAGGCCAAGCTAATTCACAATGCATTTGGAAGATATACAATACTTTTCGAAAATAACTGCCTTCATAATGTAAAAAAGACTCACCGATTTTATTTATGACTTTTAGGGTTTATTGACCAGGGATTACAACAAAAAGAGTAGCTATGGTAAAAAATAAGTAATAATCATTATCACCTTTTTATCTCATATGATACATGATGAATATGAGTAATTTAAAAACTATGCAATATAACCACTCGAAATGTTTCCTATAAATAATGAAGGAGTGTAATAGAATCACTGGAAGAGAAGTGATCAATCAATGAAGGATGTAAAGAACTCATTATCATCATCACCTACTGATAAAAAATTAAGGACAATCAACCCAGCCACAGAAGAAGTTCTTAATGAGTATACAGTAATTGGTAAAGAACAATTAAGTGAGACCGTAAAGAAATCAAAAGACGCATTCTTAGAATGGAAAAAGGATATCGATAAGCGCACCGATTTCCTTTATGCCTTTGCTAAAGAACTTAGGAAAAACAAAGAAAACTTGGCCAAAACTGCCACACAGGAAATGGGAAAAGCAGTAAAAGAATCTAGATCAGAAGTTGAGAAATGTGCTTGGACAATCGAATATTATGCAGATCATGGAAAAATATTTGCAAATGACGAGGTTGTTAACACAGATGCTAGAAAAAGTATCATAACACTTGAGCCACTTGGTGTGATTGGAAGTATTATGCCATGGAATTTTCCTTACTGGCAGGGACTAAGATTTGCTGCTCCTTCACTAATGATTGGAAATACCATAGTATTAAAACCTGCAAGTGCTACAATGCAATGTGGAATAGAAATTGAAAAAACATTTGATAAAGCAGGAGTGCCACAAGGAGTTTTCCAAACACTTGTTGGAGATTCTAGCATTGCAGAAACGCTAATTGATTCAGATGGTATCAACGCAGTAACCTTTACGGGAAGTGTTCCAGTAGGTGCTAGGGTAGCACAGAGAGCTACTTCACAGCTAAAGAAAACAGTTCTAGAATTAGGTGGAAGCGATCCTTTTATAGTATGCGAAGATGCAGATATTGAAAAAGCATCAACCGGTGCTGTCAAAGGACGTTTTATTAATTGTGGACAGAGCTGTATAGCATCAAAGAGATTTATTGTTACAAATAAAGTGGCAAACGAATTTACCGAAAAATTTGTGCAAAAGGCTGAAAAACTCAAAGTAGGAGACCCCTTATCAGACGATACAGATATTGGACCTGTTGTTAATGCCAAAAGCCTTGAGAATATGGAAGGAATAGTAAATAGAACCATGAAGGAAGGAGCGGAGCTTCTTACAGGTGGAGAAAGAATCAAAAATAAAGGTTACTTCTTTAGTCCAACTATATTTAAGAACATATCACCTCATATGGAAATAGCACAAGAAGAAGTGTTCGGTCCTGTTGCACCAATAATTACAGCTGAAGACGAAAAGGAAGCTATCAGAATTGCAAATGATTCTAAATTTGGCCTTGGGGCAAGCATTTGGACTCGGAATTTAGATAAAGCTAAGACGCTATCCTCATGGGTACAATCAGGAATGGTTACTGTAAACAGTGTCGTAGTTTCAGATCCTAGAGTTCCATTTGGCGGTATAAAGAATAGTGGATTTGGCAGAGAATTATCCAGATATGGGATGCTTGAATTTGTAAACATAAAGTCTGTTAGGTTCTATGATCAATTGATTTATGAGCACCACGTCGAGTAATAATAGACATTCAGTAATAATAAAAAAGTATATTATTGAGATTTGAGACCGTTTAGATGCTGTTAAATAAACAGCTACCATATCTGTTCTGATGACAACAACTGCGACATCAGCAGGCAAGTTCAGAAAAACTCAGAATTCAAACCAGCAGCAAGCAGTGTTAGAGCTGTCTGGTCAAGCCTACGACAACTTTTGATTTACTGCGTTCACCTGCTACAAAAAGCTCGTATTACTTCGGTCTTTGCAAATACATGAAGCATCTGAAGGTGCAGACAGTCGACGAGCTGCTGAAAAATGCGGACAAGCCAAAGATTGTCGAAGCTCAAATCATATAATTATAGTCAGCCTGAGAAAACCGCCTTACAGTCTAAGGTATCAAACTCTCAACTTGAATCTATCAGCCGATGTAACATTTTATGCCATGAATGATGTCAGTCTGAATCGGAAGAAAGTCGCACGACATCTGGGAAGGCCGACAGTGGCAGATCGGGATCGTGCCTATAGTATAGATGAGATTCTAAGACTCCTTCAATTTTGCGATCAGAAGTCAAAAGCCATAGTCCTGTTCCTGGCATCAACAGGACTCGCCTAGGCTCTCCTTCGCTTTTTCGTCTAAGTCATCTCTCGCTAGTGCCAGAGTATGATCTTTACCAGGTGACAATATAAGCAAACACAAAAGATGAGTATTTTACATTCACCACGCCTGAAGACAAACGAGTAATAGATGCATACCTGCAATACAGGGTGCGCTGCGGAGAAAAGCTGACAAAAGACACGCCGCTATTCACGCATCGATTCGATGGATCTGCCAAACTTTATAACAAAATTATACGTCGTCACAAGACATATGGTAGAACTAGGATTTTCTGAGATGCTTAGTATAGCACAAACAATCGGGATAGTAGGGACTATGGTCCTGACATTGTATTTCTCAAAAAAACACATTCAGAGTCTATCAATTCATCAACAAACTAGAGTTCTCAATGACCTAGATGAAAAGGTTCGCAAGATGGCAGAGATCATAATTGAAAAACCAACAATGCAAAAAGTCATATATAAACTTGAAAAGCCATCAGAAGAATTAGCATTTGTGTATTATATCTTGTTTATTTGTTCGCATGTATATTCTATGCGTCAAAAAAATGTGCTCAATGACGAGGAATGGACAGGGTGGCTACATTGGATGACAAATTGCTTTAAGTACGGAACTATAGGTGAACAATGGAAACAAATAGAGTCAGAGGGATGGTTGAATCCTGCTTTTGAGAATTTCGTAAATAAAGAAATAGTTGGAGCAATATTGAAGCCTGATCAAAAATAACAATAATAATAGAATCCGACCTGCTCTCAAAGACATGTGGCTTTCCTTCAAGACCACTTTTAATAGGTTCGAAAGCAGCCTTCTGGTTTGCCCTTACCTCCATACGATCAGACTACCTCTGTTCTCTCGAAGCAGAGGAATTACCTATTATTATCAGACAGGAGGCAACTCATCATTTCTATGGATACAACAGGCCTTTACCCATTGTGCAGATTCTGAATGATGGATCATTCTTCTCTTCTGGCTGGTCGGATACTTATTTAATGTATACTCAAGGATTTAAAATTATGGCTTAAATTTTTTGAGATAGCAAGTGGATAAAATTTAATGATCGGAGGGCTTGCAGTTTTTAGATATATAAATATGATATTACCTATATATCATGATATCCTCCTCTGTAACTAGTATTCCAATCCTATTTACAAACAAATCTGATTTTGCTATCTGTTCCCTGAAAAATGGTTTGTCGTAACATATGTGATAAGTTGGGTGCAAATCTAGCTTCGAGTATGATCAATAGATTGCCGTCAAGTACGCTATAGTTAATCTTGAAATTATTCCATTATTGTCTAGTCATTTCTTTCACTACTTATCATCAACAATTTCGACAGGGAGAACATTGATTCTTAGAAACATGTCCATTATATGTTGGTAGCAGTCGCTATCAGTTGTAGGTGAAAGCAGTGAACCCGATGATCAGGAAGATTGTTGAAACATGTATATATTCTTCTGATTTGAAGAGTATGAAAGACTTCTACGTATCAACATTAGGACTTCGACTAATAGAAGAAAGTGAAAGATCTGTCTTTCTCAAAGCAGGAAAAAGCATGCTTTTAATTTTTGATCCCGACATTACTAGGGCAGAAGGCCACAATATGTTTCCTGTCCATGGTGCGATAACACCACCTGCGATGGTTCATTTTGCGCTGGAAATTGAGAAAGAAGATTATGAATATTACAAAAGAGTATTGATACAGAACAATATCGAAATTGAAAAAGAAATAAAATTAGATAAAGAATCTAAAAGTCTGTACTTTAGAGATCCCGCTGGCAACTTGGTAGAAGTAATTACAAAGGGGGAATGGCCAGTAGAAGACTGACTGACTGATTGTTTGAACATCTCATTATTATTTTATTATTACAGCCTCTAATGGCGAACGCTATGGCTTCTATGAGGGCACCTATGAGAACAAAGATTTCCTCCCGCCTAGGCGAAAAATCTCTTCTAATAGCCCAGAACTATAAGGCTGTTTTCCTCCTATGTTGAAAATCTGTTATAATAAAACGTCCATGGTAACGTGGTTTCATCGTATATTCGAAATACTCTGTCTGGTATTCCTTAGATATAAGAATCTACTATAAAATTAGATGTCTACCTTTGCTGCAAAAGTCACTATATTATAAAAAACCAAGTCTGCATATATTACTGTCAGAACTTTGGGCCATGAGAGTGGATTAATTCAAGGACAAATACTTCCAACTAGTTCCAATGTGGATTGTCTTACTCTATCAAGATTTGCTCCTACTACTATTACTCCTTCACCTAGTAACACGGCAGGCCTGCCATCGCTCCCGTAGTACTGATAATCAACTAGTTGTGATTATCTTTCCTTTGATATTTTTTGTATGTATGTATTTTAACCACCATTCACCCACTCATCCAAGATCCATAAAGGTTGTATTCTAAAACATCAAAGTAGTACCTAACCACATCAGCAGATCAACATCGTAAATATAACTTTGAAGGGCCCCACACAGGCTACTAGAATCATTATCTCAGACTTCAGTATTGGCTAAGGTTCATTTTCCAATTTTCATTGACTGTCACTCCTTACCCCAGAAACATATCCTTCTAATTGCTGACTCTCATCCTGTAGATACACTGTCTCGTTCTCTTGTCATTACAGGCTGGAGAATACTTAGACATGCTTTTACGTGAGCACATAATTTTATTATCCATATCCTCCAATTCATGTTTTGACACCACTTTTCTGACTAGGACTTTTGGTGTTTTGGAGATATTTTTCGTTTATTTTATTTTTCATTTTAAGATAGTAAAGAGTAATGTCTTGCCCA
>DATDFS010000207.1:0-2563 GCA_036522495.1 Nitrososphaeraceae archaeon
GCCTACAGTAAGAATTACTAAAAGTGCAATCTTTCCAACTGAAGCCAAAGCTTGTTACATTACCTTGTTAACAGACCCATATTAATTTCTTTTAGTCTTTTGTTAAATTGCATATTGTATTGTCTGTTGAATCGAATAACGGCGACTAACTAGCATAAAAAGGTTCGAGAGTGTTTTTACTATCACTATGGAAAAGTCCATTTTGAACTCTTTACTGTTTATAATATATTAATGAAAATATAGAAATATATAAAAGAATTGTAATATATATATGTAATATCAATATTTATTAGATTCAAAGAAATGTTTTTATACAATTAATTATACTATAATATTAAAGATGAGACCGATAACTATGGCTTGAAATGAGTGCTTGGCGGAACCGTAAGCAAAACTGATACGTTAGAACCTCTTTAACGGCAAAGGCTGTAAAATTAGGTTCTACATATTCAGAATCGCCAAGCACCATTAAAATATTCTATATTCTATTTGTATTATAAGCCCGAGTTTGTCAGATATGAGATTAATGCCAGTTATTGAGAAGAATTGTAGCGAAATAGTTGAGACTTTGCTCAGACAAGGAAGGAGTATGGTCTGGCAGGATATGTGCAACACAAATGATTGCTTATCTAAATACAAATGCATCTAACAACTTCAATGCATACTTCGTTGGCGCATCAACATACTTATTTCATAGAGGTCAATCATACTATAGGAAGAGTAACAGCTCTGATAATACAACAAGTATGCACTATATGCAAAAGAAATGATAGAGTAGTAACAGATCCTGAGTCGGGAGAAGTTATTTGTAGTAATTGTGGCATGGTAGTTTCAGATAAAATACAGGATATAAATCGACCAGAACGACGTGCATTTTTAAGTTCAGAAGAAATGAATAATAGTAATAATACTAATGTCAGAACAGGAGCTCCTACTTCCCTTGCAAGGCATGATATGGGACTTTCCACGATAATTGGAAGAACTGATAGGGACGCTGGCGGACACAAGATAGATACAGAAATACGTTCTACAATGGAAAGGTTAAGAACACAGGACTTTAGAACACAGAACTATACTTCTACAGATAAGAACCTAAAACAAGCCTTTGATCAACTTGACATATTGAAGGATAAACTCGGTCTATCAGATTCGATGGTAGAGAAAACAGCCTATATCTATAGAAAAGCTCAGGAAAGGGGATTTAGTCGTGGAAGATCAATAGCTGCAGTATTGGATGCTGCTATATACATTGCTTGCAGAGAAATTGGAATTTCTAGGAAACTAAAAGATATTGCAACAATTAGTAATGTCAAATATAAATTTCTAGCAAAGACATACAGACTGCTAGTCTTTGAACTTGACCTTAAGATTCCAGTAGTTGATCTAATGAAATGTATAGCCAAAGTTGCAAATAAGACTAATCTAAGTGAAAAGACAAAACGCAAAGCAATGAGTATTATGAATGATATTACAACAAAAAATGAAACATTTTCTGCTGGAAAAGATCCTATGGGACTTGCAGCAACAATACTTTATTTGTCATGTACAAAGACAGGTGAGAATATAACACAAGATAATATTGCAAATGCAGGAGGAGTAACTGGAGTGACACTCAGAAACAGGTTAAAAGATTTGAGGATAAATCAACTCCAATAGCAATGTATTATGACGTATCATCTTGGCTGAACCCAGTTTACCGCCTCTTATTTAAATATACTTACGCTTTAGTAGGAATTAACAATAGGAGAAAGGAGGTTTATGATAATGCTGTCATGTGATCTTTAAATGCCGTTCCGCTTGTCTATTGTTGTTGATAATAATTTATGCTCCAATATTGTAATTATTAGATCTCTTAATCTCTAGGGTAATCTTATCTCCTATTTTTATACCAAGCTGCTCGTATTCACTTGGATTCGTCTTAGAGGGGGCGATTCTGATGATAAATTGTCCTTACTACTACCACCGCTAAATGCGCCTTCTATTACATCATATATTTTCTTTGGTAAATTCTTCAAATCATCTGATGAAGTGATAGGTATGGCAGCAACTCCAAAAAGGATTTTCATGGAATTCTTGTTGCCTTCTGGTAGGAGTGAAATTACTTCTAGTGTCAGTTAATACAATGTAAACATAACGACCGATATCTTGAGAAGTCTCAATTTTCGAGATGATTAACTCCTTCTTCACAATAATCTAGGACAATTTATTTAGTTGTACAAACATAGACCTAATTATTGAAGACTTTCAGCTAGTGTGCCTACTCATTGTCCTTTTCGCTACACAATCCA
Organism: Nitrososphaeraceae archaeon; assembly: GCA_036522495.1. Classification (GTDB taxonomy): domain Archaea; phylum Thermoproteota; class Nitrososphaeria; order Nitrososphaerales; family Nitrososphaeraceae; genus Nitrososphaera_A. Next base: position 2,289 of record DATDFS010000207.1, read on the forward strand.
ATCTTAAGATTTGTTATTAGTAATCTTTTGTATAGTGTACGTTGCCACTTGAACCTTCTTTGGCAAGGAGTCTTAATCTGATGACAATAGTATTGCTTGCTCTGTTAAATAATCTCTGTCTTTTATCATTTGTGAATATCCATCCAGCAATCACATCTAGTGGAAGCAAGAATGATTTACCAAAACTTTCTATTAAAGCAGCCCTTACGTTTACAGCCTCTCCAGATATGTCTACTGTCTTTAAATGTAAAATCCTTTTACCTATTGATTTACCA
>DATDFS010000208.1:0-3593 GCA_036522495.1 Nitrososphaeraceae archaeon
ACAATGATGTACGAGGAGGTGACAATCTTCTAGGAGGTATGAGGATTAGATCCTCATGTAAATTCTTATGAATTCAGTCTACATTTTTGGGCATCAAATAAACAAAGAGCAGCTTAAAGGATGGTTAGTATTGGAGATACAAAAAGACTCCTGTTCATCCAAAGCAAGCCTATACATTGGGTTAGATTTTAATATGATACTATAGGAGTTGCAATTGCATCTGATGATGATGATAATGTATCTCCAAACACTCCAACAGCAGATGAGATCTGATTGAAATGCGTGAGATAATATGCTGTCAATAACAATTGTGTCATTAAATCTAATAGCTTAGGGCCGTTCGTTGCATATCCTGCTATTTTGATAGGGATATTTAATAGGTATATACATATAAACATATACATATATACATATGATAAACAACTAAGGGATTTCATTAACTATCATGCTCGATCAGAAAGTATTATCTGGTAGTTGGATGGGAGAGAGGGATGAGAAATACCTTCTCATCATAACTATATCTATATATCCATTATTACAATTATATTGACAAAAGATCCTTTTTTTGCTGCTACCAAATCAAATTTCCTTGTTACCTTTGATCCCGTCATTTTCCTTCTTAACCGTCCGTACAGATTTTCTGACAATAATAAAATATAGAAAAAAGGATATAAATAATCTCTTGTAAACATTAGGCTATATCATCTAGAAATGGCTAGTGAAAAACCTGATCTCGAATATTCGTATTGTGGCAGATATGCAGGTTTAACAAGGGCACCAACCTCTTCAGCCTCTGCTTTTTCTAATGCTTATTGTAGTTCTGCAGAATGTACAAGAGATGTAATAGGAGTTATTTCCTCTATAGAACCTTGCTTCCATGGGTAATTTTTCTCTCTTTATAGGTCAATTTGGAGAAGATTTAATCATTTCCTCAGCCTTTCTCGCAAAGGCCAGATAGGTTGTATGACCTATCATTCTCATCGAAGGTCTTGTCATGCCTTCTCTTGCCTCGATATTACGTATCATTAATTCAACACAGTCGACGTCAACATAGCAACTTTCCTTAAGTTCTGAGGCTATTCTTTCGAGCTGATTCATCGTTGGACATATCGCTACGAATGAGCCACTTCCTTTTAAGGCTTCATGAACTTGATTAACAATAGTCCACGGATCAGCTAAATCAACTATTGCAATATCAGCGTTGCTTATGTTGTATCTATCAGAGGGGTTATGATGGTGCATTGTCACGTATTCGATCATACCTGCTCTCTCTAGGTTTTCTTTGGCGACTTCCATAAAATCAGGATTTATATCAAAGGTGTAGACATGGCCGTCAGGTTTTACTATGCTCGCCATAAAGGTTGTTAGTGCGCCGCTGCCCGTGCCGATCTCTAGAACTTTTGATCCGTTTTTCAAGCCAGTACGAGCCGCAATATATCCTAGATCTTTTGGATAAACTATCTGTGTCATGCGTTTTGATTTCATTATAAAATCGTGAATAGTAGGCTCAATAAGATGTACAATTTTGCCTTCTGTAGTCAGAACTACAGAACCATACTTCATTCCGATAATTGAGGAGATATCTATTATTCCAAGATGTGTGTGCAATTTTTTTTCATGCCCAACCTTGGTCAGCCATTTTTTCCTTGGTGTATGGAAAAGCAAAACGTAAGAGCCTTCCTTGATCTCCATAAACACTGCTAACGCCGATTGAAAGAAATAAAATTGTTATTTATAGCAATCGCTTTTGTTAGATAATGATGATAGATAGATCACACGTATTTGAGAACTTTTTGATTGACCGTGCATTCCAAGAAGGCAGCCATTCTCTATTGGTTCCCCTCCGTTCAATAGCCCAAAACACGTACTTCTTCTGACACCGCAAAAATCAAAATATACCCAATGATATGATTATACTGAGTTGAAGAATCAATTATTTAAGGAGTTTTGTGATGACGTTATATCTCTGGATAATTCGATAAGATTTGCAGGGATAGCAGATGAGGAAGGTATGTTATTATCTACTTCCTTAAGAAAAGGCCTAAAACCGCTGCTTGGATCTGAGGAAAGAGCACAATACGCAATTACAGCCGCTACACGTCAGTATACAAGACTGCGATGGGAATATCTGTTGGGTAAAATAATATATGCCTGCTCGCACTATAATAAGCTAATTCGAGCCACTATACCAGTCACAGATTATAGTAGTCGTCTTTCATATGTATTATTGTTATCGTTTGATGTCGACACAGAAAATTTTCATGAAGTTATAATGAAAAAAATACTTCCAGTTGTTACTAGAAATACAAATAGGCTTCTGAAAGAAACACATTCATGATTTGGCTTGGCCATCCATGTGATTGGATTGATGGACTGCGGATGTTTTACTGCTTTGCAGTGATTCCTCCATCTATAGTCAGAATCGTTCCTGTAATCCATTTGGCATCATCAGAGCATAGATAACAAACAGCTCCAGAGATATCTTCTGGATCTCCTATGGTGCGCAATGGAAAAGATGATTCAAGTACCCTTCTTGCATTTTCGTCTTGAAGATATGGCTCAATTAGAGGACTACGTATAGTTGAAGGAGCAATGCAATTGCAGCGTATATTATATTGACCATATTCAACAGCAATGCTTTTTGTAAACATTATTACACCAGCCTTTGTTACTCCATACACAGAAAATGGAACCTTAGGGATGGCACGTATTCCCAATATTGATGAAATATTTACTATACTACCTCCGCCTCTTCTTTCCATCATAATAGGAAGTACTGCTTTCGTAGTTCGAAAAGTTCCGATAAGGTTTGTGTTGATTAGTGATAACCATTGGTCATCAGTCATCAAGTGAAAAGGAGTGGGGTCGTTAAGAACACCTGCGTTGTTCACCAGAATATCGATTCTATCGAACGCTGAAATTGTTTGTTCTACTGCATTTAGTACTTCAGCTTCCTTCGTGATATCTGCTGTAATAGGTAATAGGTTTCTTCCGTCGTTCACCTCAGAGATCACCTTTGTTAGTTTTTTTCTCTCTCTTCCCACCAAAACCACCTTGCTTCCCTCGGAGGCCAATCGTTGTGTCGTAGCCTTTCCAACCCCTCCTCCTGCTCCTGTGACCATAGCAATTTTGCCCTTGAGATTCATAAATCGTAGAAGAGTGGACACTCCTTTTAAAGTACTGTATGATAAGCTTTGCATGTATCAGTTGAGCGCCGGATTTAAGTTGTAATTTATGAAGCGAATGCCACAACGTTTGCGGTAACCTAGCCCTACGACTTGTAAGCCTGTCTGTTTGTGCGAGCCTTTTTTTGTCTGCGAAGATATGGTATGAATTTGATTAATTACTCAAGCACTTGGGTTTTGAAGACGAAGACTTTAATTCATCATTTTTAAATCCAGTAGAGTAATTCATGTTCATACCTCAAATCAGCACAGAAGTCCTGACAATAAAAAAGCCCATTCGGATAGGGATAATCGGAGGAGGCCAGCTCGGAAAGATGATTGCACAAGAAGCCAAACGTATGTCTTTCGAGATCATCATTTTGGATCCGAGTGAGAACTGTCCAGCATCGTCAGTCTCGGATGAAATTA
>DATDFS010000209.1:0-7138 GCA_036522495.1 Nitrososphaeraceae archaeon
AGTGCCATTTGGAGTAATGATGCCTACCACAATAGATGCGTCTGGTAAATACCTCTTCACATTGTTTAGCAGCAATATTATTGATGACTCCTTTGCAGCGGTGAATTGAGAAGCAGTAGTAGTAGTAGTAGTAGGCTGGGCTATCACACTATTGAGTCCAATAGTAGAAGAAAAACAAGATGATAATGCAACTAAAGTTATCAACGATATTGTAACTAGCTGTTCAAAGAGTGCTAGCATAAAATCCCTACTACAATATAATTTAATTCATTACGGCTAGTTAATTGTTGCATTTGTTGTGAATGGTTTGCAAATGAAGTTGTTCAACTTAATATCGAAGACTATGGTTCTGTAATTCCATTAAAGGGGCTAGAACTCTACATATCAACAGAAAGGATCAATTATTCAAACATAAAAAAATTCGTCATTTGCGGCTATTTTTACTGAGGGTAGCATGGAGGAGAACTAGTATTTTCATCTTGGCTAAAGGAATGACGATCGAAGAAGTAAGAGAAAAAAAGATCATAGACACAGCAATAGCAAATGACAAATTTGAGATCAAGAAATAGTTGATCAATTACACGGATGTCTTCTCCGTGGTGTATTTATCGGACATAATTACTGAAGAAAGAAAGGAGATGTGATGTCGAGATCAGAATCAGTAAACTATATCTGAAACAACTGGAACATAAAACATCGTGATCATGATCATGAACATCAACACCTTCCGGTGTAGTAGAAGGCACACTCATTCCGAATGTGAGAAAATGAGAGCTCATGAATAGCAGGAAGAGGAGCGTGTAAGCTTATTTGTTTACCTTCTTACGGACAATAAATTCTAAAATTCTTTTAAAAATCATGATTCTGATTATAATAGAAGCCATCTTAATTGTTGGCAGTTTCGGCGTACTTGCGTATTTTCAGTCTCAACAATCATCCTTAGGAAATTCGATTAATATTGCTGGCAAAAATAGATTTCTTACTGCCAGTGTGTTATTGCAAACTGAAAAATCTCTGTACGGACTATCTTCGGATATTTCACAACTAACATCTGCTATGAATAGCTTGCAATCAAATATTATAACCTTGAAACAAGGAGGTATGATTTCAGGTGTAGACTTAAAACCTCTTCCTTCAAACTTTATGGATCTTTGGAATACTGTTGATGATAGGTGGAATGGCTACAAAACTTTTACTGATAAACTGCTTGCATCATCCCAAACAAGCACTGCTACTATCACGGACAAGTCAATAAAAAGGGAAGCAGTCGAATCCATGGCATCCAACTTGATTGAAACTTCTGATAAACTGGTTACAGTGTTAGGACAACAAACAGATAAGAATTCCCAGAACCTTCTGTTATTACAAATCCTGTTTGCGTTTTTAATTATTGGCATTCTTGTGTTAATTTTGTACCTTGTCACACGTATGCTCAGGCCAATATTTGCTCTGACTCAAGCTACATCTAAGGTAAAAAATGGGATCCTTGATGTATCAGTCAAACAAAAAGGTAGCGACGAACTTTCTATTCTTAGTGAATGTTTTAATTCGATGATAGACTCTATAAGGGACCACAATAGGAGACAGACTGAATTAACAAAGCAACTTGAGGCAGCTAACGAGGAACTCAAACAAAAGGATCGGTTAAAAGATGAGTTCATTAATGTAGCAGCTCATGAATTGCGAACACCGATACAGCCTATACTTGGCTTATCTGAAGTTCTTCGCTCTCGTAAAGTAAGTGATATGGGTCTGAATATAGCCGATGATGAATTCCTCAGCATCATTATTAGAAACGCAAAACGGTTGCAGCAGCTTTCAGCAGATATATTAGATATCGCAAAAATTGAGGGCCATACCCTAATATTAAAGAAAGAGCAGTTCGATGTAAACGAAATAATATCAGATGCTGTGGTAGATTATAGGAATCAGACCGAAAAAGATGGAAAGAATCGGAATGAATGGAACTTGTTATACAAAAATTCTGGACAAGATATTTGCATAGAGGCAGACAAAGGAAGAATAACTCAGGTTATTTCTAACCTCGTAAGTAATGCGGTTAAATTCACAAAAGTAGGAACAGTAACGGTCTCAGCAGAAAAAGTGGAGGAAAATGATCGTCAACAGGTTATCATTAGTATCAAGGATACTGGTACTGGAATAGACCCTGAGATGTTGCCGAAGCTTTTTACAAAGTTTGCTACAAAATCCGATAAAGGTACGGGAATAGGGCTGGGATTGTTTATCTCCAAAAGTATTGTAGAAGCTCATGGTGGTAGGATATGGGCTGAGAATAATAAAGATGGAAAAGGTGCAACATTTGCATTCAGCATGCCAATAAATAAGCAACAGCAGCTGATATCTTCATCATCACTCGGATCAAAATAGAGAATTCAGTACGATATGTGAAGACAGTACTGCATACAGCTTGATATATGGAGTCAATTTGTTAGATATCAACAACCGAGAACCAGAGCCTACTAAATAGAAGGATGATGTATATTAATATAGGATACCAATTTTAGGAGCTGCAGTAGAAGGTATTATTGTACTCGTACCTGTCAATAGCAGCATGCACTGGTACGAAGTCTAGGATACATGAAGTAGAACTGCGCTCCTCCACTACTAACGAACTCAAATGGCAAACTTGGGATTGTTTACAGTTCATTTAGTAGGAATTCATTTCCTGATTAATACGAAGAGTAAGATCAATATTCATTTTATTCATATACGTATTATATGGATGTGTTATTGTAGCACTTATACTAGTCTATCTATTTTATTCTCGCAATTTATTTATTTTGTGCTTGGTTGAGGCTCCTTCATTGCTATAGTATTATTGCTTTTTCGTTTCAATATTTTTCATAAACTCCCCTAATTCTCTGTTATGATATTTGCATTTGTAAATCAAGTTCTCTGTTTTTACCTTGAAAATAGTGTTATTACTTTTCTGAATCAACTTCAACGCGGATATAGAAACTACAATATTTGCAAAAGCCTGCAAGGCATGACTATAGTCCGGATGATTAAAGTTATCAGATTCACGTGCATAATGCCTTGCTTCCTCTATAGCATTTAACAAGGGCAACACCATCGGATCATCCACTTTTCTTTGAGTAGAGATTTGATTTTCGATTTCTTGTAATCCTGAAAAATAAGCCTCTAATAAAATCTCAAAAATATTTGATTGTTCTTCTTTAGAATGTGAACAAATTATGGATAGAATCTGAATACAATTACAAAGAAATTCCTTTATTGCCTCTTCATATTTTTTATTAAAAGCATATTCACTTGATTCTAACAACGGTATTATTGTTTTTGTTTCAAATTTGTCTGCATATTCTAGTATTAAAGATTGAATATCCAATGGTGTTTTATTTAATATATCTAAGCTATTTTTGCCAGTTAATATTATTGTGGGAGCTATCATTCTCAACATACCTAATTCTGAACAAAATAAACGTCTTCTAATACATTACTACTTTCTTTTTCTATTTTAGAACAAGTCTCATCTTCGCCGTATGGAAGATTGAGTCTCTGTTTATAAAAACATCAACTCTACGAATAGGCTGAGAAATACATTGGAGCAAGGCTTCGAGTTTTATAGACAAGGTTGATATTTTGTATATATGCTGTATACATATTTAACCTGCTAGATTTACAAATTTACAAAACCATTCCAAGGTCCAAATTAGAACTATCCTGGGAGCAGTTCTATAATCAGACCTTCGTCCCAGCCATATTTTACATTCATTAAATTGGAGACTTCAGTGGATAGATTAGACTCAATATTTTGATCAACTATTCGTGCAGTGCCCTCAAATATCTTGTGGTTTACGGTAAACGATACGGTGGGATTACGCATGATATTCTGAACCCAATGTGAGTTATCCCGATGTTCCGACATTATGTAATATCGCTTATTATATTCTATAAACCAAATCTCTATGCTATGCTTTTTTCCCGTCTTCCACCCTGTCGTAGTCAAATAAAGGAATTGTGTTTGCTGGTTTGTCAATTATGAACCTAGGTTCGTCTTGGATAATAAAAGGCTCTTTATGACCCTAATATATCAGATCTCAGTATGATTCTTGGTCTGGCTTCTGCCTAGTAGAAAACTGCAATATTTTTGATGAGAAAGACTGGCTATTAGCATAGACGCTATCTGACGAGTTGGATGATGATTTGAGCGTATCCCAACTGAATTTTGCCGATAGAATGACGGGGGTGTGACGATTATTTTATGCTTCGAAGTAGCAGAAGGCTTGAAGATTTACCAATATTTAGTTGGCAATATTGTAGCCAAGGCTTACTTGCTCCTTTAGTCCGATAATAAGCGAAGTCTTGAGACAAAAACCAATCTCTCCTGCTAGCATTGCTATTTTCTTGACTTTTTTCTTCGATAAACTGAGGAGTAACAAGGTATGTGTGATCGTTCATATCCAGGTCTTTTTTCTAGACCTCAAGTCATTTCCAATCTCATTTAGGCTGTCTGAATTTAAATATAATGATATGTCGTTCAATAGGTTATTTCTGCGTCATGTATGCAGGATTCGAAATTGGGATTATGAGTTATCATTGGTTGTTAGTTATTATTAATAGCGGTTTAGTTGTGGTATTTATTAAAATAATACCTTGGATTATACTATAATACTTGGGGTATAGATCAAATCTAATGACATTATTAATTATGGCGATTATTCTTATCCCGGTAGCGGCGTTTACTAGTATAGCACTTTTGATCTATAAGGCTATAGCAATTTCTAATAAAACTATTAAATCAACTATATCTTCTAGCGGATGTACTTCCTCATTATGGAATTTCATAGCAAATCCGCCTGGACGATTGAACATAATAAATCAATGTGTAACCGTAACAGCACGGTCTTGTCAATCAATCCACAGCCTGATGGAGACACTGATTTTCCATTAGCTTTAGATCCGCCATACAAGAACATGGTCACAAAGGCTAATTTTAATCCCGTAATGCAAGGCGGTATCTGGTCTGAAATGATATGCCAACATCCTGAAACATCATCAGAAGTTCAACCTTTCAAAAGAGGAGAATGCAAAGGATTTAATGGACCGATTTTTAATGTCCCCCAAGTACGTCAACACATCAGGGTAACAGGGACGTATTTACTTGACCTACGAGAGGATGGTCATGCAGAAATTCATCCAGTAAGCTCAATCGAACTAATTAAATAACAATCCAAAACATTTAGAACTCACAACTTTCGTTGATTCCACTTCATTAACAAGCGAAGGCGTTAGTGTAATTATTTTATATTGGTTAGTTGTTAGACTAACCAAAACCGCAAATAATGGGACTACATTAAGTTTCTGTCCATCTTAGAGCTGCTTGTCTCTTTCTGTTCCCTTCTTTATCGTCATCATGAACGGTACAATTGCTTCAACTTGATTATCCTAAAGGGACTAGTTATAAATGGGATACGATATAATTTATTGTATTGAGGTCTTCATTATCCATTAGATCATAAATCTTAGTCTGTCTTCTGAACAGTTCGATGTCTGTCTGTGAACAGGTTAAAAAAGGATGAGGCCCAATAGCTCCAATTATTCTACCCTCTTTCGTTGCTCCATTTCTATGAACGGATATTAACGCTTGTCCTGTTTTATGTCCTCTAACCTCCTTACCACATATAATAATGTGATGCAACGCCGGATGCTTTACCGTGAAGTTGACTAATTTATCCAATCCCTTATTTTCTGAGAACAATCTCCCTACAATTAGAATTCTATTCATTATATCATCTGAATTAGCAATGGCATGAAGCAAATGTATGCTTGATAATGTACAAATAGCAACACTGTTTCCTTCTCCGATATGATATTCGGGTTTGATGGGAATTAGAACTTTACATAACTTACCAGCTGCATTCTCCAAGCTTTGTTTAAGTTTCATGTTTTCATACAATCCTAATTACTCGTCCATATACATATAAATTTGACAAGAGTTTCAGAGGCTCTGTTCACTTAACGATAAGTCTATAGCTTAAGACGTCCTACTTCTCCTTAAATGGTCAAATTCAAAAGAAGTAGAACGCCTTCAAAATATATTTACTATGCCTTACACTTGTACTTTTCTGGTCCTTCGCTTAGGAAAGCCTCAGAGCATTTATTGCCATTTATCAAAAGAAATCATGTTTCCATCTGGAATTGGATCCAACGTTATAAACCAACAATGATATGGCTGAAGAAAACGAAAATATCGCAATTCATTATAGACGAAACAGTGATTAGAGTTGGAAGAGAAGAAGTAGTCTGGTTATGGGTTGCAATTGAACCTAAAACTAAATCAATTCTCGATATGCGTATTTCTCTTCGAGAATTGATTAAAAAATATGGGAAATATCCAGTTTCTACTGATGGTGGTACATGGTATCCACAAGCATGTAGATTTTTGAAATTACCTCATCACACTCACTCATATTACGAAAGGAGTATCATAGAGCGAACCATTCAATACATAAAAGATAGAACGAGAGTTTTGATGACTATTTTCCATGTCAAAAGGATAACTGCACATTGGAACATGTCAAAAATTGGTTTAATTTCTTTGTAGACGTACATAATAGCATGGTAATATTTGCTAAGTGAACAGAGCCTGTTATTTTGTTATTATGTTATTATATGATTATCATAATTAATTATACTGTGGGAGCAATTCCTCCCCCTTGATTTCAATTTGTGGTAGTTGACTAGATAGTTATTCGTCATTATAATTAATTATTTTCCTTCTTTCTCATCCAGCCTTCTTCTAGGATCATCTATCTTCCTTTCCATCATCTCTATAATTCTCTGATTAGTCCAATCATAAGTCATGCCCGTCTTGTAAATTAAAACTGTCTTATTACTAGATATTCCCCTCTTTGATACAAACCTTCTTACAGATAGCGATTTATCAGATTGTTGTAAATGAATCTTCTTTCGTCTTCGGTGAACGCATCAGATGTAAAGCTTTTCTGTCTGTTGGATTTGTTATCGATATCGCTTTCTTAGCCGGCTTGTTATCGCTTTCTTTATTATCCTCGATATCTGTTATAGTTTCTATGCATATGTCTCTGCATCCTGCTAAAGCACTAAGGTATTTAGATCTCCTGCTTTTTAGTCCTCT
>DATDFS010000210.1:0-4131 GCA_036522495.1 Nitrososphaeraceae archaeon
GATGATGAGAGTCCAAACGCGGCTTTCAGGGACGCTTTGGTATGGTAGCCTTGTGATCTAGAAGAGAGATAAACAGTCAGGAATTTAGCCCCTATTGATATTGCTATTAGCATGAGCGCTGGCAGTATGAAACTTGGTATTTTTGTTATGTCCATGAGGGCACCAATTGAAACAAAAAAAATTGCACCGAACATGTCTTTAAGCGGAGAGGTTAATACTCGGGTAACTGAATGAACCTTTGACTCTGCAATCAAAACCCCAGCAAAGAAAGCCCCTGTGGCCACAGATATACCAATTTCAAAGGCCATGAATGAGAGGCCAAAAGCAACGCCCAGAATTGCGACAACAAGTACATCATGTTGGTTGGTTTTGCCAATTAGATTTACAAATCGGGGTACTGTTTTTGAACCTATAAACAGAGCACCTCCGATAAATGCAAGCACAGTACCGATAGATACGATTAATTCCATTCCAGACAGGCCACCTGTAGATGAAACCGACTGTAATATGGCTAACATAGAAATGATTACGATATCTTCGATTACAGCAACACCTAGAATTATTGTCGAAGCTTCATCCTTAATCATGCCAAGCTCATCTAAAATACGCATTACGATTACCGTACTCGTTACCGAAATGGCTAACGCTAAAAAGAGACTATCGGACATAGAGTATTTCACTGCCTGACAAACAAGAAAACCGATAACAAATGTACCCAGTGCCTCACTAAAGGCAATGACCAATGCTTTCTTGCCAATCCTTCTTAATTTTTCTATGGGAAATTCCATGCCTACTACGAACAGTAGCAAAATAACTCCAATTTCCGCAAACAGATTTAGAACATCAAAATTGCCAATTAAACTGAACGGGGGTGTAAAAGGTCCTATTATCATCCCGGCAATGATATAACCAATAACCATCGGTTGTTTTAGTTTGTAGGAAACCATTGCCATTACGGATGCTACAATCATAATAACAGTAAAATCCTGCAAAATAGGACCAATTTCAATTACCATCTATCTTCTAATATCCTTTATTCACCTGATTATAAATATCTTAATTCTGGATTAAAATTCTTAAAACAACATTAACCCATAATGTGGATGGATATCTATTATCACTATAATAGATATTACCATAATAGAGACTGAATACGTATATTGGTGCAGGCTAGGACCAGTCAAGATTATTCAATCCAAGACATGAGAAATAGCATTGTTCAATACAAAATCCCCTTTCTCATGATATACAATTTGTAATTCAAAATCTATAAAAACGAAATTAAAGAACAATAAAATTAGTTCTTATTTTTCTTATCCATCTTCAAAGTTTATCTTTCTATGAGCGCCATCACAGAATGGCTTATTCTCAGAAGCTCCACAACGACAGAGAGTATAATGTTCTTTAGATGCTCCTTGCCCAAATTGAATATCATCGCCCATTAGTTCAACTCCTCCTGTAATATGGTAAGGTCCATTTTTCAACACCGTAACTGTAGGAATTCCTTGTTCCTTAGGATCTCTGAATTCAACACCATCAATGGAATAACTCAAAGCGCCAGATGGACATTTTCTCACAGTGTTTATTATATCATCAAATTTGGCACCGTCGGGATCGATCCAAGGTCTGGATCCAAATTTAAAAACAGAAGAAAGGTTATTAACGCATTCTGCTGCGTGGGAACAAATTCTTCTGTTATCATGGATTGTAATATCTTTACCAGTATAATCACGTCTTATATCCTTAATGATAATACTATTAGAGTTATCGTTCTTGTCTGCAGTCTCATTCTTACTTGAAAATCCAATTGTGCTATGTGTTCCGTCGCAAAATGGTCTGTTCTTTGATTGCCCACAACGACACAGTGCTACTCCTGTAATAGTACCTAGAGGCTCCCCCTTAGAATTTAAGAGATTATTTACGATTTTTGGTTGGAGATCGTTTATCAGGTAATACGGGCCATTGGGGAGTGGCTTAATAACTGGTTTCACATTCTACCAACTTGATTTTTGATTTCAGGTGCTGAGAGTCCGCAAATTAATGACAAGTTTGCTATCTGATAAAAAATTCATCAACATAACACCATTTCCATTTTTCGCCGGGTTCAAAGGATCTTATGATTGGATGACCTGTTGATTTGAAATGCTTTGTTCCATGTTTATTTACAGAAGAATCGCAGCAACCTACATGTCCACATGTCAAACATAGACGCAAGTGAACCCAATCGGATCCTGTTTTCTCGCATTCTTCACACCCTTTAGTATTTCCCTTTAATTCTTGATTAACTTTATCCATATGCTGACATGAATCAGCAACCTTGTTACTCACTTTACATCATATCATTATCAACGGGACAATATTTAACATTTATCACTTCGTTTTTCCTCATCATATAATACTTTCATGCATAATGAAACATAAACTATAACAGAAATCGATACTAATTATCAGAATTAGACAATTTTATAAGCACTTCTCCTGTGTTATGGACTTTCAAATTAAATATATAACAATATTTACAACCATAAACTATTGGTAGTGAGGTTCTAATAATCAAATGCTTCAATTAGAAAGAGCGAAATTCAATCCGATTTTGGTTCCTGATCCATCAAATTGGTGGGAATCAAAGGCAGTGTTTAATTGCTCAGTTCTTAACGATGGTAAGAATTTACACATGCTCTACAGGGCAATTGGTGAATACGAGGATTATGTATCCCGAATCGGTTATGCCTCGAGTGCTGATGGATTGTCTTTCATACGACGTAAGGAGCCTTCTATGTATCCAGAGATGGAATACGAAAGTTATGGAATTGAGGATCCTCGTTTAACGGTTATTGATGATGAAAATTACGTAACGTACGTAGTACTCTCAAATTACGTTAGAAATAATCCTTCGGTATCAACAGCACTTGCAAGGACAAATGATTTTCTTAACTATGAAAAACTTGGAATAATAACAGTCGAGGGATCTCAAGATAAGGATGTAGTTCTTTTTCCAAAATCCAGGGGAGATAGTCAACTTGGAAAATACATGATACTCCACAGGCCAAGTAGTTGGACAGGACCAGAGTACAATACTGATAGACCTAGTATATGGATTGCAGAAGGTGACTCAGTTACCAAATTTATGAAGCATTCGCTGCTGATTAAACCAGAACAGAGCTGGGAGGCGTTAAAGGTAGGAACTGGTGTCCCTCCCATTAAGACAAAAAATGGGTGGCTTGTGATTTATCATGGAGTTAGCTCAGAGCACGTTTACAGTGCTGGGGCCTTTTTACTAGACATAAAAGAACCAAAGAAAATTCTGGGAAGAACAAAAAGCCCCATACTTGCTCCAAAAGAAGATTACGAATTAAGAGGTGATGTCAACAATGTCGTGTTTCCAAGCGGAGCCTGTATTTTGGACCATAGGTTATTCGTATATTATGGTGGTGCAGATAAGGTCTGCTGTCTTGCCACAGTTGATTTGCAAGAAATACTAGATTATTTACAATCTGAGGAATGTGCAATCAATCTTGACAAGTAGCGAGCAAGATCAAAAGTAATCTTAACTACGCCATGAGTCAAGTTGAGCAAGATTATTTTTATTCATTTACTTAACGATATTTTTATAGTTAATATTCCCTTTTGAGTATTCACTAAACCATGACTGGATTAACCTACAACTTCTTTCCTGAAATAAATGGCTCATTAGTTAAATTGAGAAAACTCTCAATTGACGATGCCAATGATATTAGTAAGTTAGTAACTCGTAATGTATCCAAATCGTTGTGGAAAGTCCCTTTTCCCTACACTCGAAAAGATGCCCAAAATTTTATCGAATCCAGTCATAATGATTTCACCTCATTCAAGAGTTTAAATTTTGCAATAGAGTACAAGAAAGATGCTAGTGATCCAATTGGTTTGGTTGGGATAATCGGCATAAAGGATTTGGATATTGGCAATAAGAAAGGTAATTTAGGATACTGGATTGGAGAACGATATTGGGGTAAAGGTATAGGAACTGAGGCTGTTGCGTTAGTTATCAATTTTGCGTTCTCCGTTCTAGGATTAAATGAAATATGGGCATATGTGTATTCTGAAAATAAATCTTCGATACGAGTTTTAGAGAAGAATGGGCTGGTAAGGAAA
>DATDFS010000211.1:0-2480 GCA_036522495.1 Nitrososphaeraceae archaeon
ATCCCGAGTTGAACTGTTGAAAAGATCTAAACTTCTACGTGAAGTCTTAAGATCCACTGTAACGGAACATGCATTAATCTTTAATGCTCTTAAATTCCTAAGAATTTGATGTATGTAGTCAGAATATTCATCGTCGGTCAAGTGAACATGTGCATCAAATAATAATTGCTGCAATATGTATCATATATTCAGCGAATATCTTGTAAAATAAACCTTAATCTTATTAGAGACGGCAAGATGCGTATTGTTGTGATATTGTTGTTTTCATTTGGTAAGAATCTTCTTGGGAGGCATGTACGTATCTTTATAGGGGATTCTGTATTGTTAGCGTTGGAGCTAATATCTCAATAATCTCATCTGGTATATGTGTATGGTTTTTCTATGAGTAATGTAACAGCCAACGTGGGGGAAGACCATAAACTTATGTGTATTCTCATTTTTGGAATTGACTGGGTTTTCCCCTTTATACATCAGTCCGTGTAGTGTGCATCAATCACCGATAGATGGGAACTACTATCATAGTCGCAGCATGGAAGGAAATGACGCAGATACTCAATCAGCGAAGGGTACAAAAATGGTTAGGATGCACTATCAATCATAATAAAGTTGGAAAAATCGGATAAAATCAATCGTGCGGCTGTTTTGAGTCTACTATTCGCTAGGGTAATATACGCAATAAATTGGTTTAATATTGCTTCTATATTCTCACATATAGCTTCAGACTTCAAACAAGATGTTTCTTTACTCGGATTGCTTACTACTAGCTTCCTAATAGGTGTAGGTCTATTTCAAGTACCTGGTGGAATTCTTGCTGCAATACAGGGTTCTAGGAGAACTGCGATATATGGAATAACGATATCTTCATCAGCAGCACTCCTTTGTGGTCTATCTTCGCAATTACAACAAATGGAAATACTACGGTTTGTGGTTGGTCTTGGAATGGCATTATTCTTTGGTCCAAGCGTTACTCTGATTACAAGGTACTTGGGAAGAGGATCTGAAGGACTAGCGGTAGGATTGCTAAATTCAGCTCATTCAATAGGAGGCATTATAGGGTTGTTTGGGTGGGTAATCCTTGCAGAAGTTGTAGGATGGAGGCAAAGCTTGTTGCTAAGTGGAGGGTCGGGATTGATTAGCAGTCTAATATTAATTGCTTTATTACCAAGAAAAGAAGACGAAGGGCACCAGCAACCACAACAATCATCGCAACAAACAGGAGGAAAACGGGTTGAAATCAAGATGTCAGATATTCGCGAGGTGTTATTCGATAAATCTCTATTTGCCTTCGGATTAGTTTTGCTTGGGGCACAGATAGCATGGGGTTTACCTTTGACATTCATAGTATTTTATTTGGAAGACTATCTGAAGTTGAATTCTTCAATGGCTGGATTTATTGCAAGTGCGGGTCTTATATGTGGTCTTGTATCGGCACCAGTCTTTGGGAGAATATATGATAAGATCAGAAATATAAAGAAGCTGTTATTTGTCTGCGGTCTAGCAATGTCCACTGGTGTAGCAGGAATTGCCATTACAAATGCATCATCGGGAGTGTATGTAGTTGGAATCTCAAATGCTTTGGTAGGGGTTTTCTCAGCTGGGGTTTTTACTATAGCATATACTTCAGCTAAAGAAGCATATAGAAAAAAGAGGAACGAAGCAAATATAGAAACTACGATAACAAAAAGGCCAATTAAGATGAATCATATCCAGTTCTCTTATGATACGCTTGCTATAAGCTGGGTTAATGGCCTATCATTATTCGGTGCTTTTTGGATTCCGATTGTATTTTCGTTTGTTGTTCATCATCTAGGTTATTCTATTGCATGGTTACTTGGAGGTATCTTCAGTCTTTTGTTTATACTACCATCACTTGGAATTACGGCGTATAAAGGCAAAAGTTCACGCAGGTCATGAAAAAAGCCCTGTATCAAAAGCTCTCTTAAGAACATATTTTGATATAAGAAGGGCACATCCATTATTACCTAGATAATTGACAAAGAACGCTCAAACTCCTTAACTACCATTCTCCCATTTGGAAGTAGGGATCACATGGCCATCACTACAGTAGAAATGAGTGTCACTAATTTCCTCGCCTCCATGGAATAACGGAGTCTGTTAGTGACACCGATATGACAAACGACCGAAGTCTAGCGTACTGCTGACATAAAGTCTATTGTTTGACCGTGAATTTAAGAGAACTTCAAACGTAGGGTAGGCCTGTCGGAAGCAGTTATTTCCTATTTATTGAGCCTATGATCTAGTGCTATTATGCATTGTGCTATTATGTTACTGCATACTCTGCATTTGTATTCTCCATTTTCAACAAGAGTCACATTTTCGCCTAGTTTTTCATTTGGATTTACGTAAATTATTACTGGGGGCCAGGATATTCTTTCAACCCTGTGCATTTATAGCAATAATACTTGAGAATCTGTTTTCACTTAAACTGCCTTCTTGCTCTTCTCGCGAAAGCATAACCT
>DATDFS010000212.1:0-10552 GCA_036522495.1 Nitrososphaeraceae archaeon
CCACTTAAACATTGGTGAAATATAGAAAATAGTTAAAAGAACAGCGGTCTACTGCAGAAGAATTGGACAAATAATGATAATCCCTATTAGCAAGGATTCCTTCTAATTTTGTTAACAGCATTGTCAAATTCACAAATTATATTGCCAGTTGGTACTCTTTCCTACGCTGTCGGTTGTTACGTTCAAGAAGCCATGCAGTAATATCATTAGTGATCAGATATAGGCCATCATTATTTTTACTTCTTTTTATCTTCGTAATCATTATCCTCATAATCCAACTTCTCGTCAATCTTTTTCTGTAATTGTTTATAGCGCTCATACCTCTTGGTCCACTTCGAAAGCACGAACCATTGCCTTATTCCTATCCCCAGCCATATAATGAAAATTAGAATGGGTATGGCCCTTGCAAGAGCAAATCCACGCCCAAATCCCCCTCCAAATCCTTCACGGTGTTGTATTCCACCCTCAAATAACATCGGAGGTCCAAACACCACAAATGTGATTACAAATGAAATTGGCGGAAGTATCATGAGGGTCAGGATCATCAAGATAAACATCTTTTTTGTTTTGTTTAGCTGTGAGATAATTCCATCCATTATCCGAAAGAGATTCTCATTAGAATTTCTCTTATTTGAGTCAGCCACGATTTATTCTACCTCTCTTCTATTAAAAAACACTGTAGTAACCTTGTTACCTATCGTCACCATCAATCTTTTCGCTCCTTGGGAACAGCGTCTCATAAGGTTCCAAAATTTCCCTAAGAGTTGCTCGGCCCTTTTCTGATACTCGATATTTTATTATGGTCTTACTTCCCCATGACTCTTCCATTCTTGTGATGAGTTCCTTTTCTACCAAGTCATCAATTATTTCCTTGTGCTTCACGTTGTTCAGCCCACAATAGCTCATGAGTTTACTCTGGTTGAGTTCTCCGTATTCATAAAGTTTGAACATGATATCTTTCCTGATGTATATTCTGTCTCGATACTCATGAACCAAATTAACTCAGTTGGAATATACATAGAGCTGGAGAGTTTATTTAAGAAGGTTGTTCCCTTCTTTCAATTGCAATTATGCGTTTTTCATCTGAATGACAATATAAGACTTCAGGTAACAAAGTTACGTCTCATAGGTAAACAATGGTTATAACGAAAATTAAGGCCAGTATATTTCACAATGATAACAAAAACAATAACAATATATTCAAAAGTTGTGAGCAAAAGGATGCCACTACCATCTTCAATCATAATCGGAGTGGCTTTGCTTGTTGTTGTCAGCATATCAATAATAAATGGAGTACCTTCAGCTGCTGCATTAGAACAAATACACGCAAGTCATGATGTTTCTGCACCGGTTGACCGGGTATGGAACATTATTTCAAATCTTGGCAATGACACCACATGGAATCAAGCCAACACTATGAAGATCATACAGAAAACAGGCAACGAGATTCAAGCAGATACTACAGTTGGCCCATTTAATGCTAAGAGTCATGAGATAACAATATTGCATCCAACAAAACAATCGATGGTAACAAATATCACTGAAGGACCTATTACAGGCAGCAGAATAGTTACATTAAGTCCGTTGTCTGGGAACAAGACAAAGATTGATGCATCATGGAGTGTCGATATGTCAGGTGTTCCTTTTTTTGGAAGAAGTTTTGCAAAAGATGGCTTCACTAAAGCAACAGAAGCTGCACTCAATAAAATCGCACAGGCTGTTGGGAAATAATTGCCCTCAGCTAAGGTAGTGTGATACCACTAGATCATACCACATTTTTTCTATTATTCGCAAGATTACAATAATCAGTTAACCAGAACGCAACAACTACTCTACAACTAAATTTCAATTAAATAGCAATTAAGGTACACTAATTTAATTGATTCCAATTTTGGTAAAGAACATGATCGACTGAGGCGGCAGACATTAGAATAAGAGCTCTGCTACTTTGATACGAGCTGCAAGTTGCCCACCAAGTGAGTTCGCTTAAGCGTAATACATAATTATTTCTCTAACTTCCTAGGGAAATATGTCGATTAACTTCCTAGGCATCTGTCTTCGAAGACGACTTAGGAATACCATTTGGAGCCGAATGCAACCAATTGCATCAATATAGATAAGTCGTTACCCTTCCTTAGTAAGTCTCCACAATACCATCATCGGTGATCTTCTTTGTTCGGCGCATTAGATGAAACCTACTTATAGTACGATCGCACGTTCGTACTTATTGCTAGCTGATTTTTCTTCTTGACCTTTGATATATTGCAATAACTATACTTTTACTCTTGCATATTTATAAAGTATACAGGTATAGTAATTGGCCTTGAGTAAACCAAACGCAGTAGAAATAGAACAAGGAATTGGCAGTGAGATCGACCACTTCGTATACAGAGTACCAAAAAAGAATCATGACTCGACCGTGCAGCTCAGTAAAGAATTTGGTGACATAATAAGGGAATATGGAGTTGCACATTTGGTTTTCCAGCTGAGCAACACTGAGGCACCAATGGATGGTATTACCAACATAGCCAAGACTATCTCAGCTACCCGAGACGAGGAGGTCTGGTTGGAACTAATGTTCTATAGAGATCGCAATCATCGTGATGAGGTCCGTGCAAAGATGAGAACTGATGAAAGAGCGGGTCCACTTTGGCAACGGTCCATGGAGCTCGTCAGTCCAGGAACCAGCTTCATCATGGGGGAGTTTAACCGTGTCAGGATCTAGACTAACATAGTTTATAGCAACAGGTTATAAAGTAAAGATGGGATATCAATATCAAAATCAAAGGAAAGCCGAAAACAGAAACAGTTGTTGTAGTAGTTACATGACTAATACTATACGAAAACTAAGATAATAATAACATGCCAACAATAGTTATTTTGAAATACCTGCAGACGATGTTGAAAGATCAAGGAAATGCTATACCGATCTGTTTGGATGGAAAATAGAAAAATTGCCTGGAAAACAGAAGTTGGAGGCGATTCTCCTGATCTGGAATACTGGACGGTAACTACAACAGACAGCAAAGGAAATAAAGCATCTGTAGTGGAGGGGAATGATGAAGAGGCAAAATCCTCAACAACAGATTACTAATTTTATAGATGTAAAATCAGTAGATGAATATTTGTCTAAAGTAGAGAAACTCGGTGGTAAAGTCGTCGTTTCTAAAATGGCAGTACCGGGGATGGGATACTTTGCAGTCTGCCACGACACAGAGAATAACAGTTTTGGTATTTGAGAATCTAATCAGAGCACCAAGTGAGCACAACATCCCATACAATAATTATAGCCTCTCTCCCTTCAGGTGAAGTGCTCTTGTATCTAAATATGACCATTATGACAGTGGAATTTGGAGAGTTAGCGGCAAACACGATCAGATTTTTATTAGAAGTTGAGTTGATATGTTGTTAGTTACCCCATAGTGTAACAGTAATCATGGATGAAGCATGCATTGTCTGTTGATGGGGTTTCTAACAATCTGATCTCGTAGAGGTACTCTAATTTCTTGCGTAAAGAATACTGTGTCCAACACAGTTTGTCGTCTGTGCTACGTTTAATCATCGAAATAGATTGCGATGCTGTCATCCATGAAAATCAAAATAATAAAGTCCACGGTTACTTGAACTAGAGAAACGAGCAATTTTTTAAAGCCTCATATTGTGGTTCACGTATAGTTCGAAAAGTTAAGTTTATTCTGGGTTGGATTATGTTTTTAGACTTGGATAGTTTTGTGATTGTGCCATGGTTCAAGTCGCGAAGGATAGTGACGTTCTTCCAGTTTGGTTCGTCTGCTGCACTCTTGAGTGTCTTTGAGACAACAATCTTTGGACTCTTCATGACTTTGGCCATGTGTGGATCGCTTTGAATGCCTGCAGGAGTAGGCCAGAAGCCTTTCATCATCTTATAGGTTGTTTCATCTAGTAGGATTGTGCTACCAGATTGCGCTTCCTTGTAAGTGTGCTTTTCCCATTCTGTGTTTTTTTAATAACTTTGAACCAATCGATCTCGTCGTTAGGCCCCGCAAAGAATCCAACGAGGCCTACATGGATAAATACACCCATTCTTCCCATAATTTACATCTTTTCATTCGCGTATTTGTCACGTTCTCTTTGGCTCATAATGAAGCTCAACTATTCCGCAGTCAAACGGCGTCGACTTAACCATGCTGAATTTTTGGATCTCGGTTATGTCTTTGAATATTGCCATGCCGCTTCTTCCAATCGCAGCAGGATTGATGAACAAATGAAATTCATCAATCAGTCCTGCTTTGATCAAGGAAGAATCAAATGAGGCACCACCATACACGATGATATCCCTGCCCTTTTCGCTTTTTAGCTTCATGATTTCGTCCGTAAGGTGGCCTGTTGCAATAGACGTATTTACCCACTGCGATTTTTTTAGTGTTTTAGTAAAAACAACTTTTGGTGTTTCTATCATCTTTTTTGCAAACTCGTAGGAAGGGTCATCAGGTTTGTTCATCACATCTGACCAATGTGAAACAAAGCCATCTGTCATTTTTCGCCCCAAAATAATAGTGTCGACTGGTTCTGTTAAATCAAATACATAATTTTTTAGTTCATCATCCCAATTCCAAACCATCCAATCCATTTCGCCGTTAGGCCCTGCAATGTAGCCGTCTATGGACATTTGCACCTGTAGTTTTAACTTTCTCAAGTCTTCTATTAACCCTCCGCGTATGCCTTCGTCAGGCCTTGTATATCTAGTTTCTTCATTTGGAGCATTGCCTTTATGACTCCTTCAGATTTCTTTGCATCTTTATCCTGCACCATTTCACCCAAGATATTAGGAATGATCTGCCATGAAACGCCAAACTTGTCTTTTAACCAGCCGCACTGCTCTTTTTCTTCTCCTTCAGAGAGCTTTTCCCACAAACCATCTAATTCTTCTTGTGTTTTGCAGCTCACAAGAAATGATATGGCTGGCGAGAATTTGAGAATCGGACCTCCGTTTAAGGCCATGAGTTGTTGTCATTCAAGTTCAAACCTTACAGTCATTACAGTTCCCCGGGTCTTCCGGAGACCTCGGCCGCTGATTCTCCATAATGGGCAGTATCTAGGATTCTTGAGTCTTTGAAAACTGAGGTGTAAAATTTTGCTGCTTCTTCCGCATTGTCAAACCACAGATGAAGAGTGATTTTTTGCATGATGGTTTTGTTCATAGGTGCCTTATAACAAATAATATAAAAGGCATCACTTCACAAAGGGAGGATAATTAATTAAAAGTACTTAGTAGACCTGTTGCGTAATTGAAGGCCTACAGCTATATTCTACACTATACAGCATATACTCGATGCTATTTTGATGTCTTATGCTAGGCTATCGAAGAAGCCTTTGTTATTTAGATCATTTACTGGACTTGAAATATCAGAATTTATTCCTTTTATTTGTGCATCAGTTTGAGTGACAGGAAATTTAGTATTCCATTTGCCAGTTTTCACCTCCAATTCATAATACGACATTAATTTACGATGATATTTCAAAGTCAGCTTAGGGAACCGAAAATGAAGTCAGCTGATATGATCTCTACTCAGCAGACAAACGTTTATTCAATGCGCCTTACAATTTATTTATCGATGAACAGTACTAAACTTAATGGAGTAAATACTCAGCAACTTGGTAGCTTAATGAATACTCTGAAGACTATCCCTGACGCTTCAAAAGCAACATTTTTTGTCAAGACAGAATGGAACAGCAAGGAAGAAGGTGGTGGTGGATTTTGTGTTAGATCTTCAGCCAAAAACTTTGAAATTGGTGGCCAATCTATCCAAAGAAATAGCAGCTACACAACTCTTATGGACTTTCCTCCAGAGTTCTCAGGAGAAGGCAAAGGTCCTACAGTATGTGAGGCTTGTATGTCTAGCTTAGGTGCATGTATAACACAAACAATTGTTGCACATGCAACAGCAAGAGGAATAAATTTAGATAGTATCACAATAGACCTTGAAGGTAATATTGATCTTCGAGGTTTTACCGGAATATCGAGCGACGTAAGGCCAGGTGCACAGGGATTTAAAGTGAATGTTAATATTAAAAGCAGTTCTGCCTCTAAGGAACAGATAAGTGAGCTATACGAAATCGGAAAGAAGTTGTCTCCTGCATTTGATACGTTGACAAATGGTACCTCAGTGATTGGAGTGAATTCTTCTTAATACCTTTTTAGTTTGTAATAGTCTTTTTTCTAATCCACAACTGCATCATTCTCCGAATACAAAGATTCTGAAGTGTCTGATCTTATACCCTATTTACGTATTTACCTGAAAAATATAAATGTGAAAATGGTATCCTAGAGTTACTTGGAACGGGATTCTATGTTATTACTACTATAAGATATACATTCGATGTACTATTCCCACTCTACGTATGTCTGTATTAATAAGAAATGCATAAGCTTTGGAGAAGATAAGAAATGAATCCAATATTTGGTCATACCCCTTATTCATATTTCATGATGTACCTGCATTATTATCTCTCGAATCGAGGAATTTTATATAACAGTCTTAGGGTTGGGTGGGATTCTTTCCCCGCAAATAGAAGGGTTCGGTTGTTTTGCTTATTTAGCTTTTTTGTTGTATGCCAGACGATAAACGTATTTCTTGTTTACTCTAATCCTTATGAATTCACTAAATTCTAATTCTTTGCATGCTAACGCTTCTTTTACTACGGTACCAGCAACATTAAAGGAACAATCCTTCGTTGCATGTGACATCCTTTGCTCCTAATGTGTCATGTTTAGGTTACCTGGTTATCTATCGAGTTCAGTAGAAAATGTTTATTCGCATTCCATTCGCATTCTTTTTATTATTATTTTTCTACCTACCTGATTACGTGTTATCTATTTTCATATTGGTGGTTATCTGCTGCGTCATCTTATTGCAGTTAGTAACGAAATCTAAAATGGTTGCTAACTCTTCATCACTGTACTTTGAATAGAGGTTCCTACTTGCTTGTTTTATGGGATCAAAAATTGGGCTTAGCTTTACCATAGCTTTATCCATTAAGACATTTATGAATACTAAGCGTCTATCATTTCGATCTCTTTTTCGCCTGACATAGCCAGCCTTTTCCAAACGGTCTACAACACCAGTGATTGCACCTGTGGAAAGACCGGTTTCCTCAGCTAATTGGCTGGGAGTAATCGGTGTCCTACGCCTAATGATAACATCTAAACATTTATGATCAGTTGGGTTAAGTCCAATGCGTTCACCGATCAAATGATGGAAAATAACAGTTCGTGTACTTAACTCTCGTGACTGTTCTTCAAGAGAGTCTAGTAACTGCGAGTGATTTGGCATTTTACTCTTACTATTATCTTGTAGCAACCTATCAGCAGTGATTGATAATGATATAAAATGTTTGCTATATATGTATATTATGATATTAATATTTCGTAATGTAAACTATTTATATAGAAAATAATATTGTGCCTACATGACATTGCATGGAGAGAGACTAAACACGACAGAAGATAATATTCAGATAGTCAGAGAAGTGTTTAATACTTTCAATACAGGCGATATAACCAGAGTAAGTGAATTCATAAGTCTACAATATTTCAATCATGAATCACAGATGGATCCAGCTAGATCTAAGCTTCGTGGACCGGAGGAATTTATAGATACAGTAAGAAATCTACGAAGTGCATTTGATAATCTTCATTACCAAGAGTAAGAGACAATTGCCGCGGGGGATAAGGTTGTATCGATAGTAAATGTAACTGGCAAACATACCGGAAACTTTTTCATCATTCCACCTAGTGGAAATAGAATTTCTTATCGGGCAGTTCATATTCATCGCATTGTAGATGGCAAGATCATAGAACATCAAGCAATCCGTGATGACCTTAGCCTAATGGTACAGTTAGGAGTGGTGGGTCCTAAATCAGATCAGTATGAATCCCTATTCCAGACATGGAAAACATGGAAAGGGCTCTAAAAAGGAATACTGCGTCATGAGCTCATATAAATCTGAAAGATTAGGTTCGAAACCTGATGATGAAGCTGCACTACGCAAGCTTTATCAACAAATGATCGATGGCTCGAATGCAAGTAGCGGCGATGCATTTGCTGCTCCTTATCCTTATACTGACGATAGTGATTTTATTGGGTTTGATGGTACGTACATGAAAGGACGTCAGGAAATTGCTTCATTTCATCAAATGCTTTTGACAAATTTCTTAGACGCAGTCGTCTTATTGGAAAAAATCACAAGTAATACGTTTTGTGGCTATTGATATTGCCATTATGATCGCAGTTGGTGGAACTATAATGGCCGGAAAGTCAGATATTGAACCGGAGCGAAACTCTATTCATACCATTGTTGCTGTAAAACGCAATGTCAGATGGTATTTTACTGCTTTTCAAGATTCACGAGCGCGGTATAGTGGAAGACCAGAGGAGTCTCAAGCGCTCACAGAAGAACTACGACAAGAACTATTAAGGCATCTAGGAGAAAGACAGATTAAAAGTAGGAATACTGATTGAATGTTAGGAATTGATGATGTTGCATACATATACACATATGAACATAAAGACTCTTGGCATCCATGATGCAGCTATAGTTGATGAAAAACGATGGCTAGATTAGAGGGTAACATCAGTAGCTCAGGATGGAACATACTGATCATCCTGAGCTGCTTGGGACTAATTGTTATGTTTGATGAGACGATGATTTTGCCGGCCATTCCGGATTTCATTCATAAGTTCAATATTTCATACAGCACATCATCATGGTTGCTTTCAGCTTACATAATTGCAGCGGCTGTCATGACGCCAATTGGAGGAAAGCTATCTGACATCTACGGCAAGAAAAAGATATTGCTCATAATAATGGCAGTCTACGCAGCAGGTATTATGGCAGGACGATTTGCTACCAACATCGAATTCATGATTGCAGCAAGGATAGCACAGGGTGTTGGGATGGCAATGTTCCCCATTGCTTTTGGGATCATTAGAGAAGTCCTTCCTGAGAAAAGGCTTGCTATAGGCCAAACTATATTCAGCTCGACTTTTTCTGGTGGCGCTGTTGTAGGTTTGATTGGTGGGGCGGCCATTATCCAAAATTTTGGCTGGCAAGCGACGTTCCTGGCCATTCTTCCTGCCGCCATAGCACTATGGCTGATAATAGCAAGGTTCATGCGAATAGGCAGTCCGACAACATCAATACAGATTGGAGTCGGGGATGATAATAATGGCTACTATTCAAAGGTCAGTACTACAATTGATATCAAGGGAACGTTGGCTCTAGCAGTTACGATCATTACATTTCTGGCTGCTATAACATTAATTGAAGGCAACAGCTACGGTGAAATGTATCATGTTGCCGGACTCTTTGCGGCCTCTGGGGTATCGCTTGCATCATTTATAGTTATTGAGAGAAGAGCTTATTCGCCATTGCTTGATTTCAGGTTAATGAGCAGCAAGAGTTTCCTCGCTCCAACCATTATTCTAATGCTTGTCTTTATGTCTATTTTCATGGTATACCTGACAATCCCTGTCATGGTAAGAAGTCCAGTTCCATTTGGATTCGGAGGCAATGCAATAACAGTTGCAAGTGTCCAGCTACCATTTATGATTGTATTATTGATTGGGACAATCATGTCAGGCTTTATC
The DNA here is from genome assembly GCA_036522495.1 of Nitrososphaeraceae archaeon. Lineage (GTDB taxonomy): Archaea > Thermoproteota > Nitrososphaeria > Nitrososphaerales > Nitrososphaeraceae > Nitrososphaera_A. The sequence continues at coordinate 9,630 of DATDFS010000212.1, forward strand.
TTAAATAGTGTCAAGAACACTAAGCTGATGTTATTTGGCACTACGATAAGTGCAATCGGATTCTTTGTAGTATTAATTTTTCATTCCACCGAAAACATGTTATCAATAGGACTTATGGTACTCGCAGCAGGTCTATCTCTTTCGATTACCGGTGCATTTAACGTAATACTCATTTCTGTGCCAATGCAGATGACAGGGATTGCGTTGGGAATGACTCTGCTTCTCAACTTAGTTGGAATGTCAGTGGGGCCGGCCCTCTCAGGGGTATTCCAGGAGTCCCATAAAGGAACAGCATCAGGGGTTCAGGGTGTTTTCCCGACAAACGAGGCTTATGACTTGATATTTATAACCGCAGCAATAGTTTCACTAGCATCTGTTGCTATGGCGCTTTCTGCGTCAAGGACAAGACTTAAAACATCAACAATAACTAGTGAACAGCACGAAACGAACAGAGAATATAGGTGATCAAGTCATCTACATGGAGCAATAGGAAGATTAGGATACAGCAAACTAAGGTTATTGGTAGGAGGTGAACACTATTATTTTGATTTGTATTGATTTGTAAGGCTTTCATAGATTAGTTACTTTGCACTTTCATCAGACTCCCATATAGCGAAACATTGTTTTCTGTATCAGAGCAAAGCGCGAAGTAGCCCATTCCTGGTACTAGATGTTTAGAAGCAAATACTTTACCTCCTAGATCCTCAACTGTAGATGAATATTCATCGACAGAATCTACACCTATGTAATTAGTTATATGATGCTCTGGCATTTGCCTTTTCATCATTCCTCCTCCTACAGCTGCTTTGTTTCCTTTATCATCTGTAGTTGTTATAAGCCAATAGTCTATTGGTTCACCTGTTGCTGCTGATGTTAGGTTGCTATCATTATTTGTAGTAGTACTACTATGCTTCTTGACAAAA
>DATDFS010000213.1:0-7586 GCA_036522495.1 Nitrososphaeraceae archaeon
AAAAAGGCCCTTTTTTGCCCTTATATTGCCTTTTTTTTGTGCTGTCCTTGTCATATTGGTTTGTGATAGGGCTTCTGTCTCATAGTTCTGACGTATTCGTATATTTTAGAGATGCAATAGAAAGAACTTTGTTAGATATATTTCAAGGTCAAACAGGACGTTCACAAGTAGCGGATTACGTTATTAAGGCGCTTACTATACCTATCCTGGGGACATTGTTGATACCGCTGAGAAGAAGGTTAGAAAGAAAATTTACCCGCTAGCCTGAAAAGGTATAAAGCGTCAGCGAATAACGCGGATCAAACTTCATAGAATAATATTCTACATAGGAACTATACCAGTTAACATAAGTATGCTGACATGTCTCTATCTATACTGTCTAACAGAATTACGTATAGTAGTCTATTATTATTGTTCATTATGCATTTAGCTTAGGACTATAATTTGATATCATTTGCTAACTTCAGCTCGCACTTGGATGTTGCTTACAGACATGAGCCTGATGCCAATGTAAGAGAAAGGCTCTTGCTTGTAAGGCGTGTCAGAGTTGACAGTCAGGAAGCAGCAAGTGTGGCAGAGTTGGAACTTCATAGATCTAGAGGATGGGCTTACAAGTGGCTGAAAAGATACAACAATGAAGACATGATGGGTTTGAAAGATAAACCCTGTAGCAGTAGACCTACTGATGTAATGTCATAGCATTCAAGAGTAACGTGTCACATATTTGTCTGGTATCACTTGGCCTGTTTCAAAGTCTTTTGCTTGGTCTTCTTTTTTGTCAAATTTGCCTGTAAAAGACAATAGTTTACACTCTTTGTCTGATGAAAAACTGATGTAACTTCGCCATCCTGTCGTCTTCTGGGAGGATTGTTGCTATTGATGTTTTGCGTCTCTCTCTTCAAGGTATGCTTGTATCTTTTGCTTGGTCTCTTATTCAAAACCTTCTTGCTATTCTTCTTTGTTCATATGTTGTGTTGATTCCATTTTATTTTTCCTTTTATTTTGTGAGTGCTTCTTTCTTTCTCAAAGCACTCAAGCATACATACAGAAATTATAGCTATAAACTTTGCGGATTCGAAGGAAAATGCATGCGGGCCCGTCGGGATTCGAACCCGAGACAGCCGGATTTCTTCCTTAAGATAAAAGTCCGGTACTCTACCTGGCTGAGCTACGGGCCCTGTTACAATTACGCTCCTATGTAGCATAATTTAATTTTATACATGCTTTATCGTAAATTTTACTATTGGGCTAGTATGAAACAGATGAAGGATGGTAAAGTACCCTAGAGGTTCATGATCTGTTCATTTTGGATATTAAAATACCAAAAATAATTGGTTAAAAATACTTTCTAATTTACAAATTTGGTTCTAAATTCATCGATCAAAGTATTTCCACTCGCCAATTGATCAATTTTTTCAGGTTTCATAGAACCCTTCTAACAAAACAATTAGTAAACGAATGATTTTAAATAGATTCGAAGAAGTCAGACTCAAATCTTTGGAAATCACACATAATCTTGATATGAAGTAGCCTGATGGCTTAAGAGATTATATTAATAAGGTATTCAAAAAACGGATCATCGTTAGATCATCTGTTTTTTTGGATGTTTCCTCACTATGCTATTCTCTATAGCAGATGGGTCATTTATGTGCCACGGTCTTGGATGGATAGTAAATGCGTATGTGATTTCTGTGTTGGTTTGCTTGTCTTGGCCTAATGGTGCCTAATTAGGATATCTAAATCAACTAACCAATCACATGAATCGACTTTATCAGACTTTGGAGACAAGAAAAAAGGTACCAATTAATAATACAATTGCGATACTGACCATGAGGACCTTTTACACGAGACGGAAATCTCCTAAACTGACCTATTCTTACACAAGCATAGAAGATACGACTAGTTAGAAAAACAAAACATTTAATTGGTTTTCCCAAAGGTTTGGTTATGTGTGCCCGGGTAGTATAGAGATGTTTTGTATGGATATGGTAATCCCAGCATCATAAAATCCGGTCCAGTATGGGGGACTGTCACTCCTCCGACCCGGGTTCGAATCCCGGCCCGGGCGCTTTAATAATAATAACCTCATTTGTTAATGTGCAAGTCATCTGCTAAACTTTTAAACATATTTTCATCTAGAGCTGCCAGAAACGACATTGTTGTATTTACTCCGAGTTCTGAATCTAACTCTGAACCCGTAATAGAGTATAGTTTTCCTCCTGATTCTTTTACAATCAAATACGCTGCAGCCATATCAGTACTACGAATTTTACCCCGAATGTCTACGTATGCATCCATAAACCCTCTGGCAAAATAACACAATTCAAGAGCATTTGCCCCAAAATGTCTAGTATGACTTGCCTTTGAAATAACTTTTGATAGATGATTTATTGTATCCTCTGAAACACCTGCGATGTTCATCCCTAATAGGATATCTTTTCCCTGTCGTTCCCCTGCATTCCCATTTTTGCCATGTCTCATTACCTCAATCTTGTTTCCATTTAAATAGGCGCCTTTCTCCTTTGAAGCATAATATAAATCGCCCCTGACCAAGTCGATAATTGCAGCATCAACAACAGAACTCAGTTTATAATCGATCGCATACGCTAGAGAGCAACAGTAGAAGGGAATACCGCGGCTCGCATTAGTAGTTCCATCGATTGCATCCATTATCAAAAATCCGTTCTCCCCTTCTATTCTTCCGCATTCTTCTCCAATTATCGTGGGGTTGAACTTGTTTCTTCTAATAGTGTCAATCACAGCCTTTTCTGCTATGAGATCGATCATCCTGGAGATATCTCCTCCTGCGCCCTTTCCGAATTTCTTGTTGCCTTCTTCCGTTCCAATAAAATCTTTAGTTTGCTCATTGACCTGTCTGCAAGCATCTTTTAAAATATCTACTATTATCACAACGTTAAGTCCTTCAGGAACTTAATAAAAGATTATCCAAATGGCATTCTGATCATGATTAAATGTGAAAGATATATAATATATTCAGAGGTTAACATATACATATCTCCTTAATGGATGGGGAGAAACTGTTTTGTGTCTTCTCGTATATGTTACTAAGGAACCTTCTCTAACAATTGAATAATATGCATATCGATGACAATTTGTTCGAACGAGTAGGTGCGGTTATACTGCTTGTTTTCGATATAAAGAAATCAATAAAATTCTATATCTTTTTGCTCATTGCTTATCGTCTACATTCTTAGCTTTGAAATTGCAATACTCTGTTTATCGTTCAAGTTTCAGTTTACAATTTTAAGAAATATGGTGGTGCAAGAATAAAAGATTAATTGAACATCTAGTCGGATCTGTTGGACGCTATTACCATGATGCTACCTTTCTCGGAGTAGAAATTTGCCTTTCTAGTTCATCCAGCCTCTGTACAGTCTCGGGATTTGTACGTAATTCCAAGAAAGATTTGTCGTGTCTAATTTTTTGCATGATTCCTATAACTTCTTCTGCGGTGACACCATGTTTTATGTCATATTCTATCTGTTTGGCACAACTTGAGATAGTACTATATTTTTTAAAATTTCGTTTTTCGAATGATGATGCGTCGGGGGATATACCTTTTATATAACGGATGATAACTTTTTCGACGTGTTCTAAGTGCCAATCCTTCATTGCAAAATTATTTGGTTTCATAAACACTTCTCAATCTCTCTTACCAAAAATGGATATTTAAGTTGATATATGATACTATAAGATGAACAGTGTTATTCTTCACTGCTTCACAGATTCATGCGATGCTGTGCCGATATGAAAACAAGGTATGGTATGGTGTGCAAGTCAAATTTCCTGTCCACCGACTAAAGAATTCGCTTTAGAATTCGACTGTCCTGTTACGTTAGGCTTTATCACATCCTATTAAATAGTTAATCGAATTAGGCAATAGTTTGATAGATTACACAGCAATATGAATAATAACATGAACCAGTGGTATACATATGATGATTGAAGTTGCAATCCGGTTTCTTCTTGCAAGGGTAGTAATCATCAAAATTTTCAGTCCTATTCTTTACATACTCCATCAATCACCCTTTCATAATACTTTTTTCGTAAGACGAATGAATGTAGCCTATGCTTTAATCCCAGAGAAACGCATGCTTCCGGATACCAAGTACCTCCATCCGTCTGTCTGAATATACTATATGTTTACCATATATCTTAACAAGAGATCTAATGAGTGATTCTTCTGCTACTAACATGCTCTATATGTTGAAATATAAACGCCGAGAATTCTATGATGAATTGGTTCTGTTGTTGCTATCCATAACTATGACTAAGCAGAGCCAATTTGTATTTGAGTTTCATCTATCTATGATGAATGCATCTATTCTACTCTTCTTCTTTTTGTTCGGATAGACGTTTTGGATTGAATTCTTGTATCCATTGCCAGACAGCGACGAAGTACTTCTATCTATATACAAAAGGCTCTATAGCTTTAGATATATCTCTAAGGCTCAAGCCAAGAAAATACAGGTATAAGGCATATCTGATAACATAAGGTTAGTCCTTTCACCTTCATACATACGAATATTAGCTAAACAAAAAAGCTTTAGATGTTACTTCCTAACTTAACACCACAAATTCGACTATCGTTATGTTTATAATTTCAGTGGAATGTTTGAAAAAATATTGTGCAATGCAGTATTGAACAAGTTCTGCCATCAGATGGATAGGCAATGATGATATATCTTACAGCAACAAATCTGTCAAGAACAGGAATTACCCTTGTGTAGATCATGTCTTTAAATATAACCCATGAGTAGGACATAAAAATCCTGATTGTCATTGCGGTCTTAATGCCATATGGTTTACATCGATTAGAGATAATCTGAAATTTTGATTTTCTCTTCGTCTGGAATTTTTGCTATTTCAAACCTCTCCTTAGGTTTAAGTAGTGTTGATGTGGCGTCAATCCCCACTTTTGTTGTAAGCAAATTTTGTTGATCACTTGAAGGATCAAGGCTCGAACCTTTGGCATTCGTAACTATCATAAACCCTTTGTCTGCCTGACATCTAGTAGATATTGCATATTCAACAGCAACGGGATCGGTCGGCTCAATGTCTTCATCAACTACAGTAGCCATCTTGAGCGATGGATGGGATGCAAATGCAGCTATCAGAGCATTTTTCGGCTCGCCTTCAAGTCGCTTATGAATTTGAATTACTGCATCTAGCCAATTGCTTCCGCCATTTGTAAGACAAACAGCCTTCGTAGTAGGGACGACATTTTTTATCGTGTCAAACATCTTTGCTTCAACGGGTAAACCCATCAATAGCCTATGCTCAGCAAAACCAGGCAAAATATCATGTAAAATTGCTTGATTTCTAAACCTTATTCTGTCTAGTTCGAAGACGGGTTGTTTGCGCCTAAAATCATATGTTCTCAACATCTCAACCATCCATTCTTCCTCAGTTCTGTCTTTTAGAATCCTGCCTTCCAGGATGATTTCTGAATGAGTGGGCACATATAATTGGGAATAATTACTCTTGCATAGGGTGAGCTCCCCATCAAGTAATGAATTTGCTATTAACATTTCATCAATGCCGTATGTAGCTTGATATGCCGCTGCAATACTGACTGCAGGATGTACTCCTATTGCAATCGCAACTTTCAGATCTTCTCCATGATCTTTTGCAAATGAATAACACTTATGAAGATGTCTGCCTTCTACCATTCTAATTACCATGTGTTTGTCATCCAATTGTAATACTCTGTGGATGGAAGAATTTTGGTTCTTTCTTTCTTGATCTTTTGCGAAAACTATTGAAGATGTAAAATATGGACCTGCATCCTTTTCAAAATGAGTGACGATTGGTAGCTTAAATAAATCGTGTGAGGAATTCTCATAAAAAGGAGCATCGGCGGATGACACCACTTTTGGTTTGAATACCCTCTGAATCGCTTGTGTAACACGTGCATGAATCAGTTTCTGTTCTTTCGCCCCGATGGCAAGGGAGAATCTCTTCCGCGTCCCAACAACATTGGAGGCCACTATAATTTCTTTGCTCCCCTTGACTTTTTCGAATAATATTGCATGCTTTCCCTCGAGTTTGCTTACGACTGCCGCGAGCTCAAATTTGGGTTTAACATTTTTACTTATCTTGACAAGATCATTTTCCCTTTCTAAAGCCTCTAGGAAAGAGCGAAAATCTTTTTTAATACTGTTACTGTTTGGATTCCTGTGCGTACCCCTTACCGCCCTCACTTCGATTATATTCCTCTTTTACTAGATTCATAATCTCATCCATGATTGCTTTCATGTCGCCAAGTTGCAATTGCTTTGTACTGTAAAGTGAGACGATGCAGATACCGTTTATCATACTAGACACCCTCTCTGAGATTGTACTAACAAACATGGAATCAAACTTGCTTGGAATCACTTTAGCTGTATTGACTTTGTTTGAAGAACTTATGGAAACAGAAATTGATCCGATTCTATTAGAACCTTCAGCTAATGAGATAAAACATCCATTTTGAAAAGAGAGAAATTTTATAAGAAAAATCCTTCGAGTTTCCGACTTGGCATAACGTACAACTGTTATATCAGATCCTTCATTTTGCATTGTTATGAGGAACTTATACATGAACTGATATGGTCTTGGCAGTGTGTGATTCTTGCTGCTTTTTCCTTGCCCGCAATTTAGCCTTGTACTTTAGATTTCTGGGTTTTGTCCTTAATCTATAACCGCAACAAGGGCACCACAATCCATCCCATTTTATAAATATCTCACATATCTGACAGCGTTTTTGTCCACTAGCATAGCGGCCAGAACCGACCGGTTTTTGTGCTTTATGACGTATACATATACCCTTACAAGTCATTCAATTCCCTTCCTGGTAGAATTATTACCTATACTAAATATGTCATAAATACTATTTAAATTTATGCAAATATTTTATTAAGGGAAAGGTAAAGACATCAAAATTTATATCATACCTTATTAGGCAAAATGGGAAAGTTTCGTTAACAATGTTTTTGAAATATTGGATATTGTAAGATCATCCAGCAGAAAGCATGAGTAAGAGTTTACCGCAGTCACGGTAGCAGACCCCTGAGAAGGCAAAGACCTTTTTTCATGCTGCCGCTTCTATGGGAAGATGGGAGGTTGCCATTTATGGATTTTCAACCGCTGTGTGTTTGGCGATATATTATGCAGAATGCAGGTAAAGTACATTAGAAATTCCCAGTATCATGATCCCATCTTATTTAATCATTAACAGCATAGTTAACGAGATATACATACAAACTGCTTTGTTGCATAACTCTGTTATCAGTCAGTAACACTAGAAATATTTGCCTTCATAGTGATAAATCAAGTATAATTAACGATAAGCTGTATTGAAATAGCCAATATCTCGCGATTTATTTAGTTATGCAACAAAGCACATGCAAAACACGTATTTATGAAGTAAACGATCTACTATTAAATCCCCGAGATATTCTCAACTATGCATTAAGATGAATTGAACGACTTGCCTCTTCTAAGAGCAATTGTTCTTGCCGATGATTTGTCTCTAATTCCACGTCTGTTTGTATCTGTGTTTTGCGGTAAAGATGTCCCACGTT
>DATDFS010000214.1:0-3218 GCA_036522495.1 Nitrososphaeraceae archaeon
GTGTTCAGTCACATGCCTTGGAGATGTCCAGTTTGACGTAGGCGCTCTATTTGCCGCCTCTATCTGGGGCAATAATGCCGATTGCATTGAATTGATGATCTCCCTTTGTGATTCCAAGTAGTTATCTGCCATCTGTCTAGCTGCCTGAATAGTTTCTTCCTGGTACTCATTAACAATCTGGGTATAATGTGGGATATCCTTCCTTGCTTCGTCTGTTGTTCTTCTTATGTTGTCCTTGGTTTCATCTAATGCTTTATTGATTGATTGCTGTTGCTCCCTTTATATACTCGGCAAGCTATTAGTTGCTTCGTTTTGAGTGAGTGATGAGACAGGCTTGCGTCCTTGCCGGGTATATTCTAGATTCAAGCTTGTCCGCTTGTAATGGGAGGCTAACGGACAGACCACATACTAAGCCAACCATCTTCTTCCTTGCTATACACTGCGAGTTCCTAAATGTTATGCGGAATATAGATAGAACACTCGTTTACTTAATGGATGGTAGAGACTATCAAATAAGAATTAAATACCAATATTATTCCAACAAAAACAAATGCGATTATTGTTGTAATATTCCTATTTACTAATTCACCCATCAATTCTTTATTCCTACTCAGTACTACTATAGGAATCATAGGTAAAGGTATCATTAAACTAAGTATCACCTGGCTGTAGACTAATATGTTCAGGGGATCTAATCCAAGCAATATTGCTATAGTAGTAGGAATTACGTTGACAAACCGTGTCACAAGACGTCTTAACCAGATGTTAACTTTCATACCGAGCAATCCTTCCATCACAGCTTGGCCAGCTAAAGTACCTACAACTGAAGAGGAAATGCCAGATGAAAGCAATGTAATAACAAAAGCTATTCCCGCGCCAGCTCCAAATAGTGGAATTAAGGTTTTGTAAGCATCAGATATTGAAGCTATATTGGAATAGTGTGAATTGAATGCAGCAGCAGCCATAATCATTATAGCTGCGTTGACCATACCAGCAATAGCAAGAACGATGACATTTTCTGTAAGGTGTAGCTTCCGTAAGGTCCTTTTCTCTTGAATAGTTTTCTCCTTAAGTTTATTTTTTGTAAGCCAGGAATGTAGAAAAAGAGCATGTGGCATTACAGTAGCTCCAATAATACCAACCGATATGAGTAATGCGTTAGAGTTTGCAAATATTGGAACAACCGAATGGTATAATATTGCCGACGGATCTGGTTTTGTGATAAATACTTCATATAGATATCCAAAACTGATTACTGATACAAAGAGAATAAACATTCGCTCAAGGATATGGAATCTGCGTGTTGTAAAAGCAAGTATAATAATTACATCTAATGCTCCAAAGATGGCGGCATAAATCATTGGTATTCCAAATAGAAGTGTAAGTGCAATAACAGTTCCTAGATACTCTGCCAAGTCAGTAGCAGCAGTAGCTGTTTCTGCAGCTAACCAGTATGGCAAAACAAATATTTTCTTCTTTTTGAATTTATCACGGATTATCTCCGGTAATGACTTTCCTGTTGCGATTCCTATCTTTCCTGACAAATATTGAAGCAGCATGGCCATCGCACTTGAGAGCCATACTACCCAAAGAAGACTATAATTAAGGGATGCTCCGCCCTGAATATCAGTACCATAATTACCAGGATCCATATATGCTACACTTACCATAAGCGCAGGGCCTGTGTAAAGCAAAAGCTTTAGAAGAGAGTGTTTCCCAGCTAAAAGATACTTCTGAGCAAACATCGTATACGCATCTAATGAATCTAGCACGTTATATAAAAGTTAGTCTAGACTAACATGACAACTGTGTCAAGAAGCCACATTGTAAGCATAGAAAAGTAAATGTGTCAGTATCAATTGTTATTATTAGTTGGGGAATTTGAAAATTAAATCAAGTCTAGGCAATAATAAAGACAGCGGGAATAACCTCAGATTAATCCGTGATGCTCACAACAATGTGAAAAATGAAAAAGAGGTAGAAGAACAGCATACGGATAGAATGGAAGATTATTTGGAAGTAATTTATGAATTGATTAAACAGAAAGGTTATGCTACCCAAACAGATATTTCCGAATATCTTAACGTAAGTTCCCCAAGCGTAACTAAAATGCTTAAACGATTAGATGAAAGCAAATATCTAATTTATGAAAAATATCGAGGAATCAATTTAACACAAGAGGGGAGAGATATTGCAGAGAATGTACGTGAAAAACACTCTTTGATAGCTGAATTCTTCAAAATAATTGGCGTGGATGAGGATATCGCAAACGCTGATGCTGAAGGTATCGAACATCATCTTCATCCACAGACATTAAAAAAGTTGCAAGAATTTATAAATTTTACAAGAAATAATAGTGAATTGAGAAGGAGAAGGCTGATAAGACATCAAGTTTCAAAGATGTAATAAGAATCTAATGGTATGCTAATGTTTCTATTGACAAGACCAGAAATACATAGAGTGGACACCTATCACCCTTGTGGATTTAATTCAATAAATTAAAGATGCTTCTGGCGATCTACCATAGTTAAAAGTGCAGCGTTCTTTGAAGCAAGTTCTGCTATTCTTATACACCCAACAGTACTTCCTATTATAATAGTATCCGTAATGCCATCCAAAGTAAAATTATTGTAACACTGTTCATTAGAACGAGCGGAGTAAAACCATTATCGCTACTACTGCCATGTTTTTACACTTTATTTTTGGTTTATCGCCGCCGATCATACCAGAATAAATGATTCCAAATAATATTACTACTATAGTAAAAAGCGATTCAAGCACTCCACCTGCTAATAAATAAACCCAAAAAAATCCAACTATGTGATAGAAAGAAGGTATGTATTAATATAAAAAAAAGAAAGTATTAGCGTTAATTTTTCATATGACTGTTTTTCAATTTCACAGCAAGATATGTTAGAACTAGGGCAGAAAGAACGAAGAATAATAATGGCACTTCCAAAATGAAGTTAGGTTTCCATCATAATCACTTTTCATCAATCAATCAATCAATCAATCCTCTAGAGTTTCCGGTTAGGAATTTTTCTATATGAAAAGCATTCAAAAACAAGGGAAAAGGTCGTCAAACAGACCTGTTCTTCCTAATTAACATGAAACCATGGTGCCTGTAGTTGTTGTCGTTGTTGTTGTTGTTGTGTGCCAGTAGTAGTTGCTGTTGTTGTTGGATTCAGTGGTGGTGTTGTTACTGTTGTCGAAGCAGC
>DATDFS010000215.1:0-4975 GCA_036522495.1 Nitrososphaeraceae archaeon
TGACAGAAGGTTTGCAAAAATTGACACCTTTATGAAAAATTGACAAAAGCTTTGCAAATCGACAAAATCGAAGTTCTGCTAAAAAAGGTGCGAAGTGCGGGATTTGAACCCGCGATCCCGAGCTTGGGAAGCTCGTACCTTAACCGTGCTGGGCTAACTTCGCTTATATTTTAGAAGTCCAAATTTGAATAATAAGATTGTGATCTTGATAAAGCAACCATAAAAAATAAGGACATTAAATGAATGATCGTACTGAAAATTTGTGTTGTTTAATTCCGTTTCGCTATTAAATTCCTGTCAGGCTTCCAAATTTCTCGGAAGATTAGTCATAATTCTATCTTATAATATGACATACATCCCTTGCGAAAGACCTTTCTATTGCTAATTATTCGATAGGAGGATAATAACACAAAAACACATCCCAGTAAGAGAGTAACAAGATATAAAACGGCTATAATATGTTAAGTCTTGAATTTCCCTTTGCTATACGGTAAGATAATAGAAAGGTAATCAGGGTCATCGCAAACAACAAAACACCCGTTGACAAATGTGTTGCAACTAGCAAAGCTTCTAACTTCGTATTGATGACAAAGATACCAAGTAATATCTGAACTGAGATGATGATGCTTGCCGCAACAGCTGTCTTCCTTACACTTTTAGCCTTTTTTACGGAATAAAACGCAGTAGTGAAGATTACTCCTGCTGTAATAACTGCCATTACGCGGTGTATATATTCAAAAAAATATTTCTGTGATGGGAAATTGAACCCATTTGGACAGAGCGGCCAATCAGGACAGGATAGTCCTTGGTGGGAAGCAGTAATATAGATACCAAGCAGCATAACACAATAAAGTAAAGCCATTGAAGCAAAAGAAAACCATAACAACTTATTTAGAATGATGTGCTGTAGAGCCACAAACGAGAATTTTCATCAGGTAATTATTAACCTTGGCATATATAACAGACAAAAATGGGATGGCATTCCAAAATTACCGGCTGGTGAATGTTATGCAGTTTTTCCACGCAACGGTGAACAAAAAGCTCAAACTACAATTTCGATGTAGAATCAGATTCCAAAATTCAATACTTGAATGATTTTATACTCATATATAGACGAGTCATCCTAATCACGTTCGTATTAATTTACCCAAATAGTATGCAAGACATATTAACTACCGTCTCGTCCTCAATAGGGATCCTGATACCTCTACGATACCCCTACAAGAGCGTTATCGTCGAAAGAAAAAATAGATATACTCTTTGGATTCTATCTTTTTAATCTTTATTTCAAATCTCGAACATTCTTATAATCTTCTACGACCCTAACGTTTTGGTCTGAGTCAGGTCCATATGCAGCTTTCTGTCCATAAGGAGTTTTCTTGAATGCCTCAAACTCACTCGCATATTGCCCGCCAGCTGGCGGTGACTCTGATCCATTACGATATTTGCTGTGGATCTCCCCATCGTCTATCAAAAGCCATAATGTCTTGCCGTCATAAGCATCGGCAACATATTTGGGAATCCAAAACTTGTCTTTTTTCACAGTTCCTTTTTCCAAGCGTAGAAAGTTCTCGGCTACCTCCTTAATATCACCGACATCTTTACCATCGTTGCTTTTAACCTTCTTTCCTTTAAGCATGCTCCATAATATTGTTGGTCCTTCCCTCTCTGCCATTCTACTATAGAATAGAAATCATCTATTTTAATGATTCAAGAAAACTGTTCTATTTGCCCCTCTGTTGTTCTTTAATATATACAACTCTAGCAAGACGACATTAGTTGATTAACCAGGCGTAATTACAAGCATAGTTGCAGCATCACATATTCCTTCGCTTGATTCTACGATCAAACTGTCGTTTCTGTTTGTCGCGAATAAATTAATCAGAAAATGAAGGTAATTGAAATTCCTTTACATCATTCTCCAGTTTCTTCAATTTTAGCTGCCAACTGTCCTAATTTATATAATATCACTAACCTCTTCTGTTATTTTTGTTGATTATGGGGTCATTTTCTTTTGGGAACAAGTAATAAACCAGTGTTTTCATGTTAGCCTTTTATTGCAAACCTCATCATACACATGGGCTCACTTTGGAAGGGAAGCCGAATTTGTAATAACAATTTATCTCAAGCTCAAAGGTTGGAACATAGAACAGCTATCCAAAGGAAGCAAGGGACCAGCAGACATCATTGCTAGCCATAACTCAACTAAATGGTTCATTCAGGTAAAATCAAGTACTGCCCTACCAAGGTTGAAGGGTTATGAAGTGAAGAGGCTTAGGGAACTAGCTGAATCTTCTGGTGGATTAGCAGTAATTGCTATCTTGCGCCCAGCAGATTTAAATGGTACATCATCGGAGATGGATAAAAAACTAGATTTTGTTAACCTCGGAAATTACGCAATATATTTCTATTCACTTCACGACTGGAAAAGAATAACACCTTATGAAAAATAATAATGTTCGTTGTTATTCAAAGATCATACCTTTTAAAATTAAAATTTGCAAGTTACTATCCTGTTTCAGATACCACATCTGATTCATTCATTAAGCGGGAAACTACATCAGAGAAAGTTTCGGTAAACCCACCTCTTTCTTTGAGCCCAACATAGGCGTCATAAGTCTACATTGCCCTTATTCGTGTCAAATACAATGCGTACAATGAAAACACTTGAAGGTATTTCTTTTAATTTAAAGGAAGACGATACTGGAATGAAATGCCCCAAGATCTTATCTAAGCCTAACGGAATGCACAAAGTAAGGGTTTAATACCCCTCAAAATGCATTGGTAATGGTTTGGAACAAAAGACATCCTCTGTTGAAGTTATTATTAATGCGTTGGCTGAACTTGAAAAGGATATTGATAATATTAACTTCAAAGTGGAGGAAATGAAAAAGCGTATTATGATTTATTCTAATGAGGAAATTGAAAAGTTAAAGCAGCAGATAATTGCTATTGCCAACGAGGAAGCAAGAAAGATTATAGATAATGCAAAGGCTGAAGCCGAAGGAGAATCAGCGAGAATTATTGCAGAAGCAGACAAGAGTCTATCAGATATTAAGAAAAATATTGATTCCTCACATAATAGAGCAGTAGACAGCATTGTTAAGATGGTTCTGGGTGAAACTGCTTCTACAGTCAAAAGCTAAAAGCTAAAACTTTCAACTGCGGATGAAACAGGTGACAGAGAAATGTACCTCAGAAGAAAAAAAGTCATAAGTAATTACATATACTACATGATTCAAAAATCTGTCAGATTGTAGGATATCATCTATTTTACATATGTATAGATTATGTTGCCAGGCTTTCAAGCAAATCAACAGCTGAAATATCAGGTCCAGTAATAGCATCAGTGTCTAGTAAGGATAATGATCTATTATTACTAGAGAGAGGAATCAATTTGGCAGGTGGGGGTTTAATACTGTCAAATTTTGCGAACTGATACTAATGGATGGAAACAGATTATCCGAGTAAACTGCATCGACCATATGTGAACGCATCATAGCAATGAAAATGGAGGTTAATCCAAGGCTCAATTATGAAAAATCTACAATACAGTTTTTATGAGTTATCAAAGATTATTGGATTGCAATCAAGTTTATTCACATGACAAGGGACCATGTTCTTTGCATCTTTGATAAGTGTCGTAAAGCCGAAAATGAAGACCCGTTACACAAGTGGATTGGTAGCTACAATACAAGGCTTGTGGCGTTACCCTTTTTTTTAATGGGCTACATTATCCTAACATTGACGATCCAAAAAGAAGGATGGGGTTGTCAGCAATTGGGAGAAAATCTGATTGTATAATTGGCATTAAACACCTAAATAGAAAACAGACTAGCTGTTACAAGCCTCGTGATTTATGGTCACAGCAAGACGATTTACCATTCCAAAAATAGGCTATAAACAAACAGGACCGCTGCCATCATACAATGTCAAGAGATCTATTAGCACATCCTCATGAGATATCGAGCTTGAAGTAAAAGATATTGTGTTTAAAACTGCAGATAACATGCAATATGCAGAGGTTCTACTTAATGGCAAAACAGGTACAAGGCATACTCTTAGTAGAAGATGTATCTTGTACTGTTGTACTAATTGTCGGGCCTCCTACAGATAGAGTTGCCCAACCGTGTAGTAATACTTTGTAATAATACACTATCATATTGCAATAATAACATCCTAAAGTAGTGAGATAAAAATTCCTAATAACAATATTCTTAAACAACAGCCAATCACATATTACTACCGACTTATCCATAAGATTTAATAACAATTTTTGTCAAAACTTATACCGATGAAACGCCCCTGATCAGGGAGCTCTTGCAACATAGGATTACGGTAGCCACAGTTTATGGCCGATCGTATTATAAAATCATCAACGCACTTAAGTTAATGGATCTTCGGTTTGATTCATTATCTCCAGAGCAGGCGGCTGAGTCTAATGCCAAGATCATTATTACTACAAAAGACGAAGCCGAAATTGTGAGAAGAAAAGACGTTCTCTTAGATACAGAACTGGATAAGTATCCTATTCTTTTAAAAGCTAAAGTATTGCGGAGCATTATGGGATCTTATCATGATGACCAACTGACAATAGGAATTGATCCAGGTAACAGAATTGGCATATCTATTATTTATCTTCATAATGAGATCGACAGTGTAGTTGAATCTTCGCTTAATTCCACTATCCAGCTGATATCGATTTTGCTATCCGGAATAAGGTCAAAAAAGAAGATAGTAAGAATCGGGGATGGTAACATAAATATGGCAAAACAGATTGCATCGATGATAAAAATGAGGTTTGGCGATTTGGTTGACATTGAGATTGTAGACGAACGTGGGACATCTTTACCGCAAAACACAGATACAAACAGACGTGGAATTAGAGACAAATCATCGGCAAGAACAATTGCTCTTAGAAGAGGCAAGTCGTTCAATTCATCTTAATGCATAGTTGAGAATATCTCGGGGATTT
>DATDFS010000216.1:0-5667 GCA_036522495.1 Nitrososphaeraceae archaeon
ACGGCATCTTTAAATTGCCATTTAACCTCAATATTGTTATTCAACTGATAGTTTTATGAGAAATCCTTTCAAGAGACCTGACAAATCCTACAATGGGAGAACACATAGCGGAGATCCATACGGATATACGACATCAAAGTCTATCCTAGGCTCCAGTAAGTTAAAAATCCTGGCAGGCATAGTGACATTTATCGTTATAATCCTGGTCATGTCCGAATCTGTTGTTATTGTACAGGCAGGACATAGGGGGGTTGTTCTTTATGTTGGTGCAGTTGAGAACCGGGTACTTGGAGAAGGATTTCATTTCATAGTCCCATTTGCCGAACAGGTAATACCAATGGAGGTACGTACACTCAAGTTCCAAGCTAATGCATCAGCTGCTTCAAATGATCTGCAAGAGGTAGCTACTGTGATAGCATTAAACTATCATATTAATCCGAATAATGCAAACTTAATCTATCAGCAGCTGGGGGCTGACTATGAAGCTAGAATAATAGCTCCTACAATACAGGAGTCAGTCAAAGCAAGCGTTGCAAAGTTCAATGCAGAGCAACTCATAACGCAGAGAGAAATTGCAAAAGGTGTTATAGCCCAGGCCATTAGCAACACACTTTCTGCAAGGGATATAACGGTTGAGACTGTATTTATAACCGATTTTAAATTCTCACCATCATTTGCCAGTCAGGTGGAATCAAAAGTGGTGGCATTCCAAAAGTTTCTGACGGAGCAGAACAATCTGAAGGCTGTACAGGTAGTAGCTAATCAGACGGTTGTTCAAGCTCAGGCCCAAGCAAGAGCAAACGTAGCCAGGGCTGGAGGCGAATCACAGGCAATCAAGGTAATTACTGAACAATTAAGGCAGAGTCCACAGTATCTTCAGTGGCAGGCTATCAACAGATGGAATGGACAAATGCCATATGCTCTTGGAGGCGGCGGAGCAGTTCCATTTTTCCAGCTTCCATTACAAAAACAACCACAAAATCAGTCACAGGGAAACCAAACTATTCTACAACCGCAAAACCAAACTATACAGCAACAACCGCCCATGATTCTGCGTTGATAGGAGCTGTGGAGTGACAATACAATGTACTCCTGATAGAGTCAACAGAAAGACATAATGGCACAATATGATTAAAATACCATGGGTTTACTGAATGAAAAACGATCTATTTTTTGATGAAAGCTCAAAGAGGTCATATAATCAACTTCCGAAAAATTCGCCAGTACAATCTCATGTAATGTTAAATATTGAACGATTCGAGATTGGACAGAGTTACGTTACTGCTAAGGTACAAAATAGATATGGAGAGAAGGTTACTATTAACATACAAGGTGGCAGACCTGGAATAGAACTTCAGGAGAGTTTTTTCAAAATGAATGAAGAAAAAGGAGAAAACCCATCTTTCGCATATTTGATAGTAAGGTTGGTACAAGATGATAGTAAGATATTTGCTAGGAAACTTCCAGTCGTAGGACAGAGAGACTGGCTATTGATTTATGAAGATACCTTGCTTGAACTCTCCGTAAAGGATGCATACGATGAATTGGAGATTACGATAGTTTAATCCGTCTATTTTTCATAATTCATAAATGATGTTAAACTCAAACTATTCTTGCTGTGAGTGAAAAGTGACGCCCTTCTTATGATCGTGTTCTCTTGGAGATTTGTATAGATATATGTCAATTCAAAGTTATATCCCCGGAGTCGTGTTGCATAGTCCTCGGATTGTGGTATGGTGTTTGCGTTAGGAGAAAATTGCGCATTTCGAACAGCATACTGCCCCGGAAATCGGGGGCAACTAACGCACATCAAATTTCAATACAATCTGCTGCTGAGGTGGTTCGAAATGAAGCCGTATTGTACAACCTCATCAATGGTAAGGTTACTGCGTGCGACATCCATCTCCATAAGGGTGACTCGCTCTCTACTCCGGAATGGATGTTAGCATTGAGATGATACTTGGAGGACTCTGAACTAGGCCAGATCCTATAATTTAACATCACGGTGAATAAGCAAGGAAATAGAAGGCAGGATGAAGAGAGAGGCCCATCATTTTTTCTGGTTTCACTCTCAATATTACCCTCTTATCCTTTGGTGGCCTATAATAATACTTACCAATACCAAGATACCTCTTGGCAAGTTTGCGGAGATGCTGGTCGGCACCTTCGGTCGTTTGTTCTATTACTCTCCCTTTAATTGATACCATGTTATATGGATTATATTGTTCGACTACCGAAATCGCAACTCTCGGATCTCTTGATACATGTTTGCTTTTGGCTGATGCTTCTGAAGTATTTACTAGAATTACATCGTCTTCCGTGTCTGCCCATACTGGGGTGACGTGTGGGGAACCGTCCTTTGACAAAGTAGATATAAAAGCCAGATTTCTACCTTCAAAGAGTTTCGCTACGTTTTCTTTAGTGAGTGTCGTAAAATCCACTTCTCCTGATGTAGATGGTAATGCAAGGTCTTCTTGACCATCTTTAGGCGATTCCACTATGTCTACCGACCATCTCTTATCTTTACTCGTCATTTGGCAGCTATGGGATGATGTATGTAAGATATAAGCAATTGTACAAATTAAGATGCTAATGAGTTATGCAAAAATAACGGCAAGAGGAGTCTTTGACGTCGATCTGAACTGACAGAGAATCCAGTGGTGTTATTACAACCGACAAGATGAGAACTGTAGTATGATTACCTAGCACCGTTAGATTATTATGTTACCGTATGAGAATACTCTTTTGCCAGCAAGTGTTAAAATCATCTATTGATGGTAGTCATGCTTTTGACATTCTTCTCGGACATATGAGTGACATACACCTTCTTCTTCCCGCAACGACACCAGCGTCTTTAAATTTTATTAACAATAGCAAGCATGGATAACATTAATTTGTATATTGACTGCTAATATATCATTGAGTGAGACATTACTATGAGTAAAAAGACAAAGAAGATCAATGATTCTAATGATTACGAGAAAAGTAGTTTCAAAGGTATAATGGAAGATATGGAAGATACCAAAAATGAGGGATTAGAATCAGTACCCAAGATAAGGAAAGACCAAGTTCCAAGCGCTGACGAAACATCAAAGGAGATATTGTATGGTGATGGTGAAGACAAAAATAAGTAAAGACAATGCCAAGTAGAAAAGAGGGTTGATTGAATGATATGGTTCTGAATAATACAGAGAAATGCCCAAAATGTTCAGCTGATATGATAGAGCATCCGTCTTTACTATCCATGCCATTAAGTTCATCATCACATAGCACTTATAACATGAAGAAAATAAACGTAGAAGATCAGGATGCAAATTTTATCTTCAAATTCAAGTCCTGCAAACATTGTGGATATACTGAGTTGTACCTAACTAATAGCGGAAATAGGATCTAGTGTCCTCAGTATGCTGTTTAAGCAGGAGAAATGGATAAAATTTGTATCCATATAGCATGGTAATCATTAACTGAAGAGTAGCTGAACAGACAACTGATGGCGTTGATGAACAGATAGATAAGCTTGAAGTGATATCTTAATGCCTAAACATATCCTGCCCACCCCAATGTAAAGAGGATTATACTGCAAAAAAGGTGATAAAAGAGGGAACACTGAAATCTGATCGTTTCGAGGAATTCTAGCTAAAACTACGGGATTTGAGCAGACCCAGTAGTGGTGCTTATCTATACCTATTGCTACTGTAAATCTAACCTTCGAATTCTATCAATCAATTTTGTGTGATCGGATTCCAGCTCGGTGGTTACATAAAGAAGGTGGCTATTCCCCAATGGCATAGTGATACGTTTAATCTTTTCGTATTCTGCTAGTACGTATATTCCTTTTCCTATCTTCGGTGACAATTGACCACGTGTTTTCCATGAATTTACTGCTAGCTCAAGCGACTTTTTGCTTTCTTCTGGCGAAAGTAGATTCTTTACACCTTGACGATGCTCTGAGTACATTATCTTCCCGTCTAAATCACATATGGTAACTAACCTGATCTTAGGGTCAATACCCATGATGTCTTCATACAGTTTTTTATAATCCATTATTCTTTATAGACCAATGAGTTTAATAAGATTTTTTAGTATAGAAATATGGACTTTATCACATTGTACAACAGGCCTATTTCTATTTAGGAAAATATGTACTATCTACTGATAGATGCCATGGTCGGTTTAGTAAACACATAATCTGGACAACATGCAGTACAAATTTCAATATTCAATCGTATAATAAAAGCGCCTGTCACCTATCCTAGAGAGAACAGAGCAGTTATTAGAGTTCTTTTCTAGCTCGTATACTCTGCTAAATCCATATATCTATATGTTACCAAGCTCCTGCTTGTTATCATTATCTTCATGTAAAGCAGTCAAAAGTAGGCGAGAATTTGGTCCCACTGCTTAATGAGAAAATAGTTGATTAGCATTGGGAAAATTCGGCCAAAAAATTTGTATTAACCTTTTTTATTGTGCAGCTTGATTTGGCCTGTTACCAACGCTACTTACGTGATTATTGATCCAGAGGCTAACAATTATGAAGGTCTGCGATGGAGGGCGCGCAAGGGAATTAAAACAGAACTCTTTTTTACTATAATTTGTGATTAATTGCAATGGCTTCAGCTGCTGATGACGAAAGGAAATTAGACGCTAATGACAAGATACCAAAGGATTCGGAGTATATATGTGACCTCTGTGCAGGAAGGTTTGATAGCCCAAATAAGCTGCATGAACACAGAGATACACAACATAAAGCATCTGTAGAGTAACAATGTACATTCTTGAAGCTAGCTTCTCCTTACCATTATGTTATTGGATTTTTGCTGTAGAGTGTGTCAAATAACAATACCAAATGAAGGTATTTTTGATTATTAAAAATAGGATTTAGCGTAAGCCCCATTAAATGATATTGTGTGATCCTCTAAGTAAACTCACGATGTATTGTAAGTTTTCCCAAGCTCTGATAAAATCATATGTGGCAGGTATTATCAGGGGTTTCTCCACATTGGAATCAGATCACGGAACTGACAACTACCAGCGTTATCCAGGCTGAACGAGAAACGGTTGGCAATTAGGCTGCCGTGGGATTGTGTCGATCGATAGGAATCATTTATTGATTTGAATTGAGAAAGTTGTTCTTTAGATCTTTGAACCTATTCCTTATAGTTACTTCGGTTATATCTGCGGCATGTGCTACGTCGCTCTGGGATTTGGTTTCTCCAGTCACAAGACAGGCCAGGTAAAGAACGGGCCCCGCCAGTCCCATAGGGCTTTTACCATCTGATATTTTCCTTGTAATAGCGTCGTTCATAATACCGATCGCTTTGCGTTTTGTCTTTTCACTTAGACCAGCTTTGTTTGCAATTTTGGCAACATATTTTACCGGGTCAATTATTGGAACTTTAGGATCAAGTTCAGTAGCAATCAGCATATAACTCCTTGCAATATCTTTGCGTTTGATATTGCTAGCTGTTGATAAATCTTTTAACGTCCTAGCAATTCCTGTTTTTCGGTATGCCGCGTATACTGCCGCTATCATGCCGTGTTGGTGGGACTTTTCGGTGGCGAGATGAAATCAAGTTTAGTTTCGATGCCAATGAGAGCATACAGGTAAGCAACTAACTCCAGGATGAACTGTTCCATCCTATGGTGTGCGTCAGCAACCCATTTGCT
>DATDFS010000217.1:0-2938 GCA_036522495.1 Nitrososphaeraceae archaeon
ATAGCTGGTGCATTAGCATTAAAATGAAATGGAGCATCCATATGAGTTCCTGTATGAGTACCCAAAAACATAGCTTCCGAATTATATCCCTGAATCTCAAGTTTTGACCATTATAAAAAGTAGGATTTGGATAGCCCGGGAAGATTCTCATATTTGAAGTGATTTCAAGTGTAAGGTCGAGTATTTTTTCATCAAATATATGTTCCTATGAGATTTTATTAATTGATCTATGCCATCGTAGATATTATAAGAAACCCTATTGAAGAACGGTTAGCACAAATCTAGAAGTAATACATAGAATTGGGTGTATAAACAAACACGAATGCTTACAATTCGAATTGATGAAACCTCTGTCATGTCTGTCCAAAGTATTTTTCGTTTGGCAGACTATGAAATGTGGGAAGGCAACAGAAGTCATATGTGAAATATGGTGCAGCACACAATATAACAATCACATTATCAAAGGAGGAAATTCATACTAATGTGAAGAACATGAATGCAAGACGGGATAACGATGCGAGAGTATCAAATAAGATAGAGCCAGTAGAAAGAGATGCTGTGTGGTAGTCATGAAAAGTAATGATAGTGAAAAAAATAATAATATATGAAAAGAATATTTCTATCGGTCTATCAGTCTAATGAAAAAATTCTCTATCTACTTCTTTGTAATGTCAAAATTTTGCTCAGACTCAACTCAACAATACGTCATTATCTTCACATCTAACATTGATTGCCTTTAATGTGCTATGATATAAACTAAATTTCTTTCCACCAGACGTAATTATAATTTTATCAATTACAAGTAATCCTTCATTAAGTAACCATTTGATTTTTCTATAATCTGAAATATGTGAAATATCATTATTCTCCATCATGATATCCTTAATGGATTTTGGACGTTGCATAGCACAATCTATAATTTTTACGGTTCCTTCCTCCTCAGCCAAGGCGGTAAGGAGGGCTCTTTTTACCCTTAGACATCTATAGATAGGGTCAGGATATGAGCAATTTCAGCCTAACTGAGTTAAAAGAAAGTTATATGAGTCGTTTCCTGTTACGTGCTAGTGTAGTAACAGTATAACATATCGATCACAATGATGCTTTGAAAAATGGTCAAGAATATGCTGTTATGGAATATCAGATTTTAAAAAATGTCCAGACCCATTAGATACTAGAAGTTGTTCAGGAGGCGCTTATACTGATTCGGGGAAATCTCTTGGACAAGTAGACATACCTTTGACGCCAGGTAGAACTTACTTCTTATGTTTTATTTGAAAATTTTGCCTCTTTAAGTGAGACTAAGTAAACTGTAGTTCATTTGGCTATGAACTCTAGTTGAGTGGATGAGAAGCGATGAAAGAATGTGTCCGCTTTGGCAACGGACTTTGGATCTCGTTACCCAGAAACCGGCGCCATCATGGGGGAGTTTAGTAGCTTCAAAATATATAGGCACATGTAGATAATCAAAAGTGGTGGGAGATAAAGACGTGGCAGCAACATCGCAATCAAGAACCTGGATGAAAGCAGGGTCATTTGATTGGTTTTGTATAGCAGAGGATTAAAGTAGTCAGTCATTGACGACTGCATCATAAGGGTAATCTTGTTCTCTACTTCACTTTCAGGAATACATTACTTCCATTCTCCCACAGCAATTCCGACAGCAGCCTATTGAATGATGGGATTATGAGGAATTATTATCTATCGGCCCAAGATCGAATTTGGTTGACCATAATTTTTGTATGTATGATTCAGTATGCCAAGGATGGAAGAAAAGGCGTTTGTGGTTCTCGGTAGGGACCGATAGTCATAAGATTTGCAGGCCAACCAATTTGAAAGCCATTTTCAAGCAACCAGTTAATTAGTTCGTAGTTACGAGCAGGTGCAAAGAAACCAGGGCCAAGAATTGCAGACGCATTAGCAATCAGTGCCTTCAGCTCCTCGTTTGACTTTGCAACAGCATGACCAAATATACCTATACCTGCTGCATAGCCCGTAATGACACCGCCTTGTTCTATCATGGTGGCAACGCCTTGGTCTTTCGCCTGACGCAATTCCATTTCCCTTGAAAATCCATATACTGACTTGCAAAGCTTATTGCACACAGAAATATCATTGTCATCAGAAACTAGGTGAACTTTAGCGCTGCTTGTGGTATTCCCACCCTTTATAGGCTGCCCTTCCATCAAAAATAAAGGCTCACGGAGAGTGAATCCAGACTTTGTATACAATACGAAGGAACGAATGTGACTTGGCGATTGCACTAATCTAACCTGGTCATGCTTTTGTTTACGAGCCTGAGTAAGAGCAGCATCCATCAATATCCTACCTACGCCGCCCTCTGCAGAAGGATCGACTGTAAGTGGGCCTATCACTGCCACAGGTGAAGGAGGAAATCTATGAAGGAATATGCTTCCTAATGTCTTGCCTTGTCGTTCTGCTAAAACGCCCCATGAATTTGGATTGCCAAGAAGCCTTCTGATAAGTCCTATGCCAAACTCTTCAGAAGGCTGCTCGGAAGGATAGCCATGAGCGGAGGAAATGGCTTTGTGTGCTTCGTATCCAATCTTGCCACAGCTCTCTGCATCGTTTTGCTCTATGGGACGAATCATAAAGCTCATTTATAGATTACGCAGAGATTATTGCTATAAAAAGTATTTCAATACATTGTCTTTTGTACCATTACATTAGAACTAATGAACCGTGTCTTCATTAAACTCTTTGATGTGGATTGTTGCAGTCGGATTTTACGTTGATCCCATAACTTACAAACACAATCAAGAAAAATTTTTTTATAGATAACAATCAATAAATCATATTAAGAGATAATCTTTTTTGGGCATTAACCAAAGGAGTGTTGAACCAAATACTATGGCTATACCTATTAGTGTAGGTCTAAGTAGATTCTCGCCATACCTCAATTTTTTGGAGCACCAACGAC
>DATDFS010000218.1:0-4560 GCA_036522495.1 Nitrososphaeraceae archaeon
TTCCTCTTCTATGTCACATTTTGCATATCAGGCTTCGTGAGAAGATACCGGTGAGAAGGGATTATCATGTAAGAAGAAAGCCGTTTATTAGGAATAATCTTCACAAGGTAGAGCATGGCATGATCCAATATTCAGCGATTATTCCATGCGTTATTAAGAAGGAGTCATATTGTTCAATAACCTTCAGGCCCACCTTTGCAAGATAGCATCTGCACGTCAGGCTATTGTAGCCTGCACCAATAACTAGAGTGTCGTATTCAGATGCCACCGATGATGACGATAAATTATAATTGGGAGGAGTATTTTTATGATTTCTTGTTAGTGACTTGCAACTGCTTTTGCGACTCTTTTATCTGTAATTCAATTTGATTCATTTCTTCTGAATATGTATTTACCAGATTTCGTATCCGTTGTTGCAATGGTTGAAGAATGATGTGTTTTATAACCGATTTATCTTCATCCAGAGTGATTATTGCATCTGAAATAAGTGAAGACCTTTCCTCTGGTTTAGTGCCACTTTCATTATCACTATTATCATGTTCCTTTACCGTTCCCGAAACCACTTCTCTTTCATGCGTCGGGAAGGCGGTAGTTGTTTTTTGTTCTTGATCTGTGTCTTTTTTCTTCTTGAGCCTGAACCACTCCATAATGTCAAGATAATCATCTTTAACAAGCCCAATTCCGATACCTGTCAGAATTGCCGCAGTGGTTGCCGCTGGTATTGAAGTTCCTCTTAAGAACAAAGAAGTCACTGCCAACAATGCACCTATTTCTCCATGATGTACTCTTCTATTGAAAACATATACTTTGGGAGGCGGCGCTATATTACGTTTTGAATTCCAGTATGATGTTAAAATTTCAGCGGCCGTAACGCCGAGCATCAATCCACCTTTAATACCCAAGCTACATAAAAGTCCAAATAGTACCATTTATCCAAACCCACTAGTATGCTTAATAGACAGACAGACTTTAATAAATGATTAATATTATTATGGCTTCTGTCACCACTATTAATATAGATACAAATGCAAATACACTGCCAACAAATGCCATCACCGCCACTACTAAAAGATGGCTATTAAAGGATTAGAAAATTATAATTATAACCCTGCCTCAAGCTATGGCTAGAAGGGTATAATTCAAGCCGCTAGGGATGCATATAAAAAATCATCTTTAA
This sequence comes from Nitrososphaeraceae archaeon, assembly GCA_036522495.1. GTDB lineage: Archaea > Thermoproteota > Nitrososphaeria > Nitrososphaerales > Nitrososphaeraceae > Nitrososphaera_A. Next base: position 1,178 of record DATDFS010000218.1, read on the forward strand.
TTGCTTGTAGTTTTCACGACATGGATCCTGATACTTTAATCCATTTAAAACCAAAGCAGATAAAGAATATAGTTCTTGAGTATATTAAGAAGGAAGCCAAACAAACTGTTGGTAAGCGAACATGGTGAAATATTTGTGAATTCTATTAAACCATACGTAGCAGGTGTACAATCTTTTCTTGAAGATCACTATGAGGTTTACTGAACCTGACAGATTTTACCAATAAATGCCTTAAATTATTAATACAATGTTTCTGATTTATTTGCCGAGCACGTATACCGGAGATTTATCATAATCAGATTAATAACTACGCGATAAAGCACAGACTCTATGCTGGCTAAACATCCAGATTAGTTCACAAAATTTAGCCTGCAATAATAGACACATGGAAAGACATTGAACAAAATTGCAGATGGCAAATTAAATGCCAAACCATTAGGTCTAGGATCACAGTATTCCATATCCTATAGATATAACAAAACGTACCGAATTCTCCCATGATAAGTTAAGTATCTTAATTTAGGTGTACAAAACATCGTCCATTTCTTCACGATTAGCACCAGATTTACAGATGGATAATTTGATACTTAACTTAGTATGGTCTATCAATATTCTGCCCATCAGTATAGTATGCTGTATCTTCCCAATCTCTTTAACTCAGGGTTTCTTTGATCTTGTGTTTTCAAAGAACATAGGCTCTGTTTTTTGGGTTGCAAACCAATCCTTCCTCCTTGTTCACATCAAGGGCTAATAGGTTTAGGATAAACTACTGCTCCCATGACCTCAAAATTGGAAGTAAGTGAATCTAATCATATGACTCGGATGAACTTGATGTAAAGGTTCGATGATAATCATACTATGATCTTTTTGTCGCTGCCATCATCTCCTTGAATACCTCTTCCCCTGCCCTCTGAATCTCCTCACTAGAAATATCTTGCTTGTGCGTTGCTATTGACCAGATATGACCATAAGGATCGATCAGTTGTCCATATCTGTCGCCCCAAAACATATCCATTACAGGCATAATCACGGTTGCACCTGCAGAAATAGCTTGATTAAAAATTCTATCAACGTCTTCAGTATAGAGATGAATCGTTACAGCACTTCCTCCAATAGACTTAGGCGAGCGACATTTCCCAAGGGGGAATTCGTCTGACAATAATATTATTGAATCGCCTATCTTCAATTCTGCATTAATAACGCTCTTTCCATCAGGACTATGATGTCTGTATATCTCTATTGCTCCAAAAGCGTGTTTATAGAAGTCTATGGCATTTGCTGCATCATTAACTATGATGTATGGAGTAATAGAATGATATCCTTCGGGTATTGCGTTAACCATCCTTCACATCACAACAAGAGGAATATAACATTTCTAGTCATTTTAAGTTAGCAATAAAGTAAATCATCTCTCATATGTGGCCTTTCTCTAATCTAGTCTACTTACGCTGTGTAGCAAACTGGCGAAACACGTATTACAAAATGCTGATCCAATCGCTGGGGACATTGCCATACTTTTCACAAGACCTCTGTCAAGCTGTTTATTTTGTCACGGCTATTGCAAACCGATATGGTCATACTCCAGGTGCTACAAAAATACAGGCATGACCAAAATTCTTGAGGATAACAGGTATTCAGGCTGGTACAGTTAGTTGGGATACCGTTCCTTATTGCAGGACATTAATTATTGGAAAAATTCCTCCTAAAGTCGGGTGACTTGATATTCGCACGTATATTACGATTCAGCCCTACTTGTTCCAATCCTCACCACTATCTTTGTACTTCTTCATAGTTTCGATAAGCCACTCTACATCCTCCTTTTTCTTGGTCATCTTTGCGATCTTTAAACATTGTCTTATATTTGGTGTACCCATTTTGTGCCAGACTGCGCTTGCAATTACAATAGCCAGGTCAGGTTTTATGTTGTATCGTCTACCTAGGACATGCACGGTTACCTCTTCAAAATCTTCGTATGTATAGGGTTTGAGATTAAATACCAAGAATCTCGTTAGCAATGGTTTGGATATTGTTGCTGTTGTATTGGCAGTGGCAAACACCCAGGTTTTCAATTTGATACATCTAGTCTTGCTGACTTTGGTTTCCACCAATTCACCCGTCTCCATCAAACCAAGGAGACTTGCCTGGTCTCTCATCGGCAGTTTGTCAATTTCATCCACCATCAGATATTTTGGCTCTCTCATGAACAACATATTTACTACCCCAGCTTTTGTGCTACTACTTCCAATGGCAAAATACGCTTGCTTATCTCCAAGCTTCCGAATGAGTGCGTCGAGGAAAATGGTCTTTGCACTGGCTGGTGGTCCAACGAGAAGTACGTGAATCGGCTCATCCGACTTTAGTGCCATTCTAATTACCCTTTTGATATCATCGTATCCTACAACGTCTTCAAATATTCTGTCTTTTTCCTGTTTTGGTGTATTAAACGGTTTTTCTTTTTGTGATTTTTCTCCTGGTAAAAGGATTTCGTAAATATCTTCTTTCTTCTTTCTAAATAGATTGAACATTATTCTTCTAACTCACTCTGCTACATCATATCGGTGCTCTCTATTTGTCCATGCCATTGACTGCTAATACAAGTTAATTCACGGAGCCTCATCTGTCTCCCATACCATTATATCTAATAAAAGAGACTATATGTATTAAGGGTACTGCAGCCATCACATTCAAAGTTTTCGCTTTGATGTTATCAGCCATGTAGCTTATCAATGGAGAACATTACTTCACAGTTGCTCATATCAACATACATCTAGGATTTGTGTCATGATACGAATTGCCTCCGTCACCACCACTCTACATTCTATGCTTGGTTTATATCCAGATCACAGTTGTTTCCATGCATGTTCACCTGACTTGATTCGCCTTGTTGGAATCAGGAGTTCCCGTTGCTTGAAACCGCATCACCATACCCTTGATGACATCCATCACAGAAAGCTTGGCTATTATTGTGACATACATCAACAGGAGTGGAACCATTTCGCCCTTCACTATATTGATAACAATGTTGTGGATCTGAAGATGCTTATGGTATAGTTAGTACTATAAGTAGGATTAACGCGCCTAATATTACTAGCTTGCTTGCTCATCCATGCCACCGATGAATTTATATCATTTGGCCGAAGAAATGATGCTAACGCCTGTCCTCTTTGCACAGCAATGTTGTCTACTTTTTGAGGCTAGTTATGACTCCTCTAATTGTGATGTCATTGCTATTGATAATATTTGTATGACGAATCTTATTGCAAAGTAAATCCGAGATATGGATAATTACAGCAAATTTCGTTATCCAACAAATGGTGCTCATATATATCCTAATTTCTGTATTCCACTTTATAAAGCCGCCTTATGTCATAGTATTATCAATT
>DATDFS010000219.1:0-10746 GCA_036522495.1 Nitrososphaeraceae archaeon
TTACTCCTCTCTCGGTAGTCTTCAGTAGTTGACCTCCCGGTCCCTCATATCCTCCCTCCCATAGATGAATATCGCTATGACAAACACCTGATGATTCGACTCTGATGAGAACCTGTGAACCTCTGGGTTTTGGAGTTTCAAATTGAGCTATCTCCAGGGGTTCATTTACATTAACAATTCTTGCAGCTTGCCACTAAAAAAGAGCTACACATATGATATCCATAATTGTGTAATTCTGTCTCTGCTCAGCCCAAAGACCTTTCGTGTTCTTTATAAAAACAAAGGATCATAGCCTTCCCGGAGTTGTAAAAAGGTTTCATATACCGTGATTGTTAATACATTCGAGTCCATAATCGCTGTGTTGCATAACTAGTTCCTACCCAGTAGTGTAGAGTTATTGGCTATTCATTGAGATAAACGCCTTATATACTGACACTTTTAGCATCATTTCCTTTATCTTGTTTGGGAACTTCCTTAGTGAAACATATTCTGCAAACATACTTTTAATAGAAGAGAATACGGTCAGTCTCTGCTACCCATCTAGATCGTACTTAACTTTAGCCGTCCACCTTTCAAAATTCTTAGGTTGTGCAGTACTATTATTATTATTTTCCTTGAGTGGCAGCAGCATGTTAATCGATTGGAGTTTTTCCTTACCTTGATTGCAGCTTCGATTTGGTTGTGAAACAGACCCATCTCTAAAATTCTCTTTAATATCATATGCTCCATCTGCAATTACCCTTTTGACATCATTATTTTCTGAGGATTTATCTACATGTCGCTTCAACATCGTACCATTCTCATGCACTTCTTCACTTGTAACATCAAATGAAACAATTTTGTTTTTCTTGATATCAACAGCTACTACATGTATCTTGAGATAACTTTTCTCACATTCCATTTTATGAGTAGGCAGCAGCAGCCATTCACCTCCATTAGTTACTTTTATTCTAGTGCTATCCAAACTGTTACAATATCGTTTCATATTTTTTAGCTGATTTCGATATATATTAGGCCTACTGATACTCAGTTTATTGTACTGTAGTCTGGAACAGACGGCGTTTTTTCATTAGCATGAGCCCTGATAACGCCTTCAAGTTTGGTCCATAACTGTAAAATGTAAAGATAAAATATTTAAAAAGGTGAATTTGCAGAAATGATTTTCGAACCAATTATCAAAAGCTACAGAAAACCATATTCTTTCCATTTATCGTTGACTAATGCAGCTGTTCCTTCATCAACAGTTGCGAGTTGCTGTATTTCTCTGGTATATCCCTCTTCTTTCCATTTGGTAGTTGCATCTATCCCCATCTTCGATCCCAAATTTGGCAAGGAGGACGCAGGATCCAAAGTATCTGTTGGAGCATTGTCAATGATCATGGTATCGCGTTTAGGATCCGTTCTTGTAGTAATGGCCCACAATACCTCGTCAATATTGTGGATGTTGATATCTGGGTCCACAACCACAAATATTTTTGTTAATGAAAGCTGTCCCATTCCCCATAATGCCATCATAACTTTCTTAGCCTGTCCTGGATATCGTTTTCTAATTGAGATCACAGCAAGCCCCTGAAACCAACCTGAAGGAGGCATACTGAAATCAACGACCTCTGGCTGGAAGATTTGAATTAAGGGCAAAAATGAACGCTCTATGACTTTTCCTATGTACGCATCCTCCAAAATAGGCTTTCCTACAACCGTTGTCAAATATATCGGCTCCCTTCTTCTCATTATGGCCGTAAGGGTAAATGTAGGATAAGGCTCGGGAGGAGTATAATAACCTGTATGATCACCGAATGGACCTTCTGTACGGATATCATTGGGGTCTACATAACCTTCTAGAACCATCTCCGCATTAGCGGGCACCTCTAAGTTAACAGTTGAACACTTTACAAGCTTAGTACCTTTCTTTCTTGCTATTCCGGAAAAAAGAAATTTATCAAGCCCTTCAGGTACAGGCGCAACCCCACTGATAACAGTTGCAGGGTCAGCTCCTATAATTACCGCAACTTCTATTGGCTTGTTCGCTGCTTTCATTATTTCATAGTGCTGCGCCCCTCGCTTATGAATCTGCCAATGCATTATAGCTTTTCTCTCATCGATAAGTTGAATCCTATACACACCAATATTTCTGATATCGGTTTCCGGGTGTTTTGTGACCGTTAGCCCCAATGTAATGAATTTTCCGGCATCTCCAACAAAGGACTTTAGTACGGGCAATGACTTAAGGCTTGCATTCTCCTTTTCAATTATTTGAGTAACAGGCCCCGAGTCAACGTACTTAGGACCATATTCAGCAATTTCTGAAAACTTGGGTAGCAGTCTAAGCTTATTTAGTATGCCAGAGGGGATTTTCATTCTCGTTAATTCTACAATCCTTTCTCCTATCTCGTTGAAATTCTGCGAGTCCAGCGCAATCTGCAGTCTGCGGAGTGTTCCAAAGGCGTTGCCAAGAATGGGCATTGTAGAGTCTTGTACGTTTTCAAATAGTACCGCTGGTTGATCTTTATAGTACATTAGGCGCCGCATAATTTCTGCTATTTCTAGGTTGGCGCTTACCCTCGTCTTCACTCTTTTTAGCTGTCCCGCTTTATCCAAGGCTTCAATGTACTCACCAAGGCTTTCAAATGGCATAATGCTAATGCCCTTGAAAGGTAAAATAAATATATCATTCACAAGAAATGTGTTATAGAACACGAGTCTCGAATCCTGAATCAGAGCTTATGCAACACGTCAATATTTATTCTCACACACATTTATATAGGAATTCAGAATAAATGAACGGTTGACTATCCATCAACGTACAAGTCTTCAGAAAAATAGATCGGATGAAAAACAAGCAGTAATCGAAGAATGGCTAATAACAGTCTTCACGGACAAACTAAGAAGGGCTTCAATCATTGCAAGCCGAAAAGGTAAGCCCTATATATTATACAGAAATACTATCGAAGAGAACGAAGACGTTGTACAGGAAGAGGTAGCCACTGTAATAGACAAATATGTTGTTGTCCAACTTTTTACATATGGCGGCTTTCTTCCCTCTAGTTTTCAAAAACAAAATGTCTTCACGTTAGATAAGTTTACAAGAGTAATGCTCAACAGAAAACGAAATTTGATATTGCAGTGTCTTGAAAACCTCGAAACAGACACATGACATCGATCGCATCCAGTAATTTTGTTATATCGAAAAATTCTATATGGGCAGTTCGTAGGAGAGAGACTACTAAAGCATGCAGATATTTGTAGACCATGGGAAAAATGGAGTCTATAGAAATGCTGTGACCTGGGCTTTTGCGTTGCTTCCATTGTCGGTAGTTTAGTCTATTCGGCAACAATAAGCTCACAGACTAAATCAAGTAACAAGAAAGGAGTTGACGCAATCTGCTAGTAGCTCCCAGAGCTCATCTGAAAAGCAATTTGATATATTGATCTAGATTTTCTCATTGCCAGAACACAGATAAGGTCTTATAGTAGTACCAAAAATGTATTCAAACATCACCGCAAATGCAGGAGTAAACTCTATGGAACTATAATTGCATGTCGTCAAATATGCATAGGGTAACGAAAATTCTCATCTGTGTGCAAGAATGCTTTGCTACGCTTCTTCTATTCATCCCCGTGCTCGAGAGTCACATTTCTTAATGCTAGCGGCTCGCCAACCATGCGTTAACTATGGAAGGTGGAACTATCAAGCCTGTAGCATATGACTAAAAAGAGATTATCTCAAAGATAGATTAATAAATTATATTAACTTTCTCAATGATATCATGACGCTGAGAATAGATTTAAGCAAAGAAGTTCGAAGTTCGCTTCAAGATACCTTGCAGTATTTTATGAACGTAGATGATCTTCCTCGCTTTCACCCAGAATATATTCAAAATGTAAGGATTATGCAGAGGCAGGGAAGCGATAATAACAAGAATATTGAATTTGAACAAGAGGCTTCATTTCATGGTAAGAAGATTAAATCCGTAAACAGATTGATTAGACATGAAACTTCCATCAGAATAGAGACGCTAGATGGAAATGGCAAAGGAAGTAGAACGAGCATCAGGTGTCAAGAACTCAGTCCAGAGAATACCAGAATTACCTTAAAAGCAGAACTTCATTACGGTCTATTGGAAAAGCTACTTGGTGGATCTATACATGCTGTTATAGGGAGAATGTTTAAAGAGGATATTCGCAATATAGAACGAAGCGGTGAATAGAAAACAAGATATGATCAGATTTACGCATTATGATGATATTGATAGAACTGATTTGAATGTAACAAAGGAAGGAAAAGCATTGCTAAAAAGATTTGAATCCGCTAATAGAATTAACAAGTAGCTTTCACAGTTCATTTTAGTTATAGTATTATTTCTTATTAGCCATAAGCTGCTCACTTTGCTACCATTGCAGAACATATCGCATTTGTTACAACTTACATGCAACACACCCAAGCAATAGCTTTTTGAATCCAGATCTTTCTCTTGTGCCTAGCACAATTAAAACAACTCCTTTCCTCTGTCTTTCTTTCTAAAGAGGTCAGTTGATGATAAAATTAAAGTCTATCATTCGGATAAAATTGTGCATTACAATGCATCACAGATTTGAGACCCCTTCACAATCTTATGAATGATGTCAATTGTTAATTGTAAAGATCTTCAATAAATGGTAAATTGGTGCTTGTAGCGTCATACTTGGTATGCAAAAATGTCAAACTAATAGGTATAATTTGTGTTGGATATCTTGATGAAAAGCATGAAAAGCTTGTCTTCTTTAGCAACAATGTTCTTGCTCTCAGGATTCCGGCCATTCACTACTATGAAGAATTACGACCAGTTTAGGACAATTTATCCTAAATGATTCTCTGGCCTGTATGCTATGATGAACACATTTTATCATATCTCTACACGGTATGTGACACTAATCGCACTGAAACATACGGGCTCTCAAAGAGGTATAGAAGTTGAAAAGGTAGTATGAGCTCTATAAGACAACGCTGGCGGTTGCAACACATATATGCTAAGATGTTGAAAGGATATCTTCTTCCAATTTTGGTATAACCTCTGTATATGTCGGGATCTTGTATCCTCTATCTTTTAACGTAGATATTATCTGTTTTTGGTCTTCTAATGCTTGGGGTGGATCTCGTGGATGCAAAGCAATTCTTATGATTTCTGATTTTTCTTCCATTTCCAATTTGAAGCTTCTTTCATCTCTACCCAGATTGACAATATTCTTCTCCGGATATCCAGTAGAATCCCAATTTAAAATCTTTGGGACTTTAATCTTCTTAAACGGTTTATGCGAAGGTAATAATATGTACTCTTCTTGCATTTCTGATAATTTGAATCCTAACTTGCCTAATACTTCAATAGATCTATCATTCAATTTCCAGGCTGGTGGTATAAACACATTAGTCTTTACCCCTATCTCTTGAAATATCTCAAGGCCAGCACGTATCTCTTCTTCGGCGGCTGTTTTTGTTAGTGTATGAAAATCATCAAACTGGCCAGCTTTATCCTCATGATAAAGACCATGTAAAACAATATCGCAATTTCTGTATGATTTGATTTTATCTACAAATTCAGGGAAACTTCGAAGATCTTGTTTTTCGTTGAAAAATGGAATCAATGCAATATTATACTTTATATTTAGTCTCTCGAGTTCATCGGCTGATTCGAATATCTTTCTAGAAAAGGCAGGACATGCATCATGTATTGTAACTACTCCTAATGGTATTGATGATTGTTGCTGCGCTGGTAAGTTCGACACATACTCTGGTAACTTAGAATCTATATATAAATTTCCTTGTAATTTTCGGCTCCTACCTTCGAAGTAGTATCCTTATTGAAACTTTGGAAATTTAATTGCAGCTTTTGTTAGATCAGAACCCGTTACCTTGAAAACTCCTAGCAATCCACATCGCTTGTGTCCGTACAAAGGTAAAGGAATTTACCTTTAGCTATTTTTCTGCCATTTAATTCATTTTCTTAATCAGAATCAAGGTTTTCATTAGACCATGGCATAGTCTCTATCTTTTGATTTTTGTATAATTCTTCCCAATCAGGAAAGTCCTTTCGAAAGTATGACATTTGAAAGTCTATAACTGACCTCTAAAGGCTAATAAAGTGACACGACAAACTAAAACGGAATCGCCGGTGCCGTCCGAAGATAATAAAACATCATATCTTATATCCGTTAGGATTCTAGGTTGGAAGCATATTAATCAAAAATCTTTTAAATGCAATTGTCAAAAATTGATAGATGCCAGGAAAAAAGACCTCATCGTTATATCCGCAAGTGATACTGGCATTGATGGTATGTATTTTTATTATACTTTCAACTCATTCTCTCCCATCATTAGTAGCGGCATATACACAAACAAAACATATGGATAACATCTACCTCACCAGGATTCATGATGGTATACTTCCCGTAGACCACAACAGTATCCTAGGAAATCTAGCAAACCAATTTGGCAGTCTTACTCAACAATTTGAATATACTGTTAATTTAGATGGAAAGCAAGTCTTTCCGAATGATACCATAAAACAAAATATCGTTACTAATTACAAATCTGAAAATTATAATATCAGCAGTTTAAATTACAATCTTCTTGGTTTTGATATAGCTGCTTCAAATATCAAGATACATGTTAATCCATCGAGAATTGACCAAACAATGACAAGGGTGGATCTTCCGATAGTAATTGCAAGGAATGTCAGTGTTACCAATGGATCAATTAACTTGAATTACTCTGAGGTTAACCTTGGTTCTGTTTACGGTATTTATAATAAAAACACTAACAAGATGACAGTGCATATTCCAATTAGCGTAGCTTTAAAGTACCTGCCGCACTTCTAAACTGTTTATTATCTAAATTGTGAGCCATAAACCTAAAAACTCAAAAAACAACGATATCACTCAGATCACTATCTTACTATTGCTGCAATAACTCCCTAAATAGAATGACTTCACGGGCGGAAGACATTATGCTGATTGATTCTGTATTGGGATCCCTTTAGAATCATGGTATCATTATTTTTCCGGTCCTGTCTAATGGTTTATGTTACAAATTACAAATTAATAGCACAATTTTGGTTAAGTTACTTTGCTTAACACTGAGTTAACAGGTCGTAGTTTTTGGATGTTAACAAATTAATCTAGCTCTGCATTTATTCTATTGATAAAATGACCTATCGCAATTGGCTTTTTGATAAAGCATCCAATGTTTATAGCAGGATGTATTTCCCTTAATGCTTCATGATTTATCTCTGCTGCAGACATAAAGCAGGTTTTAACATTAATATCTAATTTCAATATTTTCTCACAGAAATCAAAACCATTCATCTTTGGCATATTGATATCGAGTAGCATCAAGTCATAGAAGTTCTGTTTGAAATCTGATAATGCCAGTAGAGGGTCATTATATGTATATACCTCAAATATTCTAGCACCATCGCTATTATTATTATCATTTTCTAAAGCCGATCTAAAGGTCAGGGTAACATCAACATCATCATCTAAGATAAGAATTCTTCTGCAAAATGGATTTTTAGGAATTTTAGATGTGGTTAACTGATTATGCGGTTTAGAGTCAAATTGTCTGTCTATGCTGTTATTTTCGAGGTGCTGATGGGTGTTAAGGTAACGGTTTATGTTATTAAGACTTGCAAGTGTTCTGCTCATTAGAATATATCACTCCGTGACAATTTTTGTTCCTTCAAACAGGCATTACTATTTGTTCTGATACTGTTGTTATCATTTTTTTGTACTTGATATGTACTTACTCTCCTACAAATGACTAGAGGCAAGCTAAAGTAAAATGTAGCTCCTCTTCCATCTTTATTATTCTCTGCCCATATCCTACCACCATGAGCTTCGATTATGCTCTTGGAAATATACAATCCCAATCCAGTACCCTTGGGAGAGTTAGTTGCAAATTTTGAAAATAGTCTTGGAAATATATTTGGATCGATCCCATTGCCGTTATCTTTAACACTAACAATGATTTCTCCTCCTTTTTTTATCTCCATGCAGATTGAGATGATACCTTTTTCAGTATAGTTTATGGCATTATTCAATAGATTATAGATAACTTGATTTAATCTATTTCTATCAGCTTCGATGTAAATGTTTTCATATGGTGGCAGTAAAACTATTTTCATGCTTTTTTCTTTATAAGGTTGATTTCTAAGCTGATTTTTACAATCCGAAATCACATTCGTTACTACCTCGCTTAAATCAAATTGTTCTTTATTGATTTGCAGCGCTTGGTTTTCTATCCTTGTCACATCCAAGATATCATCTGTAAGGCGTTGCAATCTCTTGGCATTTCTGATGATTGCGTCAAGCAAGTCTTCCTGCCGACTGTTTGTACTCTCTTTTTTTATTGCGCGAAGAACTTCTGTTAAACCGAGAATTGGTTGTATTGGATTTCTCAGCTCATGTGCTGCCACATTGATAAACTCCTTGTGCATTATATCATCCACCTTTAATTGTTCATATGCTTGTCTTATCTGTTGGTACAATTCAGATTGATTCCACAGATTTTCAAATATTGCAATATACGATATAACAGCAATTCTGTTATTAGAATAAGTTGATCGCCCTATTGCTTCAATGAAGGTATCTTTTAAATCATCCTTTATTTCAATTACCAATGAAGATTTTCTGTCTACTAACAAAAATGTGGCTTTAGTATCCGGTGTACCGGCGGGTGATGATTCAAAATATCTAATGCCTATGTAATCATTAGAATACCGTTTTAGCTTATCTTTCATCTCTTTTTCGCTAGATTGATTGCCGTTTATTGTCGTCATTGGTATCAGTATCCTAACTTTTACGTTCCTTTCCTTTGCTGCTTCTTGTGCTAATCGTATAGCTCCTGTTTTCTCTTGGCGAGAAAATGCATTAAGAGTAGGAAGTATAATCATAACATCGCTTGTCGCGGATTTTAAGATGTCCAAATATAATTGCTGTACTGTCGCAGGTTTTTCAACAGTTTCTATAACTTCTGGGTCAAGTCCTTCTTCAATATCTTTTATTCTCTGCTCAGGATTAATTCCAGTCCTCCATAATTCTTCAAAAACAGATTTGAAGTGTTGGACATATACTGGCTCATTACTTGTAAGGAGGCTCTGAACCATCTTTCCTCCTTCCATTTTCTCTATTGTGGCATTGGCCTCTTTCTCACCAACTGCAAAATTCATCATTGGCATATTTTTGATATGCTTTATTTGCATACCTAAATCAAGAAATGTTTTAACTAAACTTAAGGTTTCCTTATCTATCGAAATAATCCATCTAATACCGCTACCCACCCCTTTTTTGTAACTGTCCAATACATTTTTATACAAATCAAAAAAGTTATTATAGATTAACTGCATTCCTCCGCTAACTGAAACAATAGACAGACCAGAAGAGCTTTCAGCAAGATGTGTTATCTGTTTTATGATGTCTTCATTTCTGTCTAGCACCTTTGTCTTAGTTACTTTTATTGCCGCTGCTGATTCTTCTTTTTTTCCATGTTCTCTTATATCATGATCGGTAAAATCATTGATGTCCATCCTTAATTATCACTTATCGATATAGACGAGTATATAGCCAATTATAGAAAAATGCTATGAAAAATTAGCTCTCTGCATTACAAATTACAATTGGTAATTTCTTGATCATTTATGACAATATTTGCTTGCATAAACCCATCACTATTTCCACTGTGGTTTGCCGCAGAGATTATTACTTCGCCAGATTCTTTTTTTCCTAATTATTTAGTAGTGTATTGTGTATGTGGCAAAGCATTCCAACAGCTTTTACCTTTTTTTATTTAATATTTTTTTAAAAATTTCACAGAATGTGTATATTTTCATAATAATCTAAATATAAGGATTTTCATCATCAAAAACTTTAACTACAAGATTATGCTGTCCTCTTTCGTCCTTATTTCAATAAAGTACAATTCTATTGGGATAACATAGACAAAGCAAAGAATGACTTGATCCACAAAAATGCAAGTATGGATGTGATTATAATCAAATATATAGATGGCCAATATTAGAGGAACAAAACGCTACTAATGATAGAAGAAAAACTAAATTCCTTAGGCATGAAATTATCGAATACACAGTCTCCTGTTGGTTCTTTTATTCCAGTTGTTATAACGGGCAACCTTGTCTTTGTATCTGGTTAGATTGCAATAGAGCCAGGATCTAATCCATTACAGGTGAACTACAAAGGAAAGTTGGGTAGAGATGTTTCACTAGAAGATGGTCGGGCGGCAGCAAGAGTTTGCATTATAAATGGGTTATCCGAACTAAAACAGGCACTTGGCAGCCTTGATAAAGTAAAAAAATTTGAAGTCTCTGGTTATGCAAATTGTGATCCATCTTTTACTGGCCATACTATAGTAATTAATGGTGCCTCAGATTTTCTAGTGGAGGTTTTTGGTGAAAAAGGAAAACATGCCAGAGCGTCAGTTGGGGTAAACAGCTTGGCTTTTGATAGTTCGGTCGAAAGAGAATTCATAGTAGAAGTATGATTAGGTGTAGTTGAAATAGGTATAGCCATTAGAGGTAAAGAAGAATATGTTGGATAGGGAATTTGAGACTTTTATCTTAACATGGAGGAGATAATATCATCTTCAAGCTGCTATTCACTCATATTGGAGAGACCAAGAACCCAGTCATTTAGTGTATTATGTTTTAGAAAACAGAATAGGAGCTGCTATTGGCAAGTGTTAATGCGATGATCTAAGTG
>DATDFS010000220.1:0-31226 GCA_036522495.1 Nitrososphaeraceae archaeon
AAAGTGGTAAACACTTGGCAACCGTTCTACGTTTGCCTCTAATCTCTATAACATCACCTGTAGATGCACTCAAAGAATCCATAGAATCATAGTCAATTCGAGCAACTCCACGGCCTACATCTCTAGTGTAAGCTTCAAGTATTTTGATGGATAGGGCATTACTGTTTTCATTATGAGGCATACCTTGACTAATAGCCTTCATTTCCCTTTATACATGTTGGGATTTTGAGATTTTTGGATTGCATTCCTAGAAAGGCGTGCAAAATATTTTAGTTTGTATGAATGGAACCTTCACTCATGGCTTGTCAGGAGAGGAGAGCCTGTTTTGTTGACGTTTTATTTTAATTGTTGACAATAAGGAGTCTTTCTATTTCATTTCTATTTCATTAACGCCATAATGGATATGGCAGATATTTTACTGCACCACATCATTATTTGATACTCTGATTGATATTTCAATTTTACAGTTTTGAACAACAGCACCTCAAGTGTTTAAAAACATAATGTTTAACCGGATTCTTTTTTAGTAAAATAATCATAACTTCTTAAAAAGAAAGTTGAATAATAAATATCTAATGCTATGCAGGGCGTGCGGAAATGAGTTAATTCCTTTTGAATACTGTCCTGACTGCGATGAGGCTATTCATTGGAGATGTAGTATCTGTGAAAAGGAAAATGAAAAATCAGTTCATTCTCATTACTTGAATAACCAAATTCAAAGAAACGCTTCTATGGCAGGAGCAGCTGCTACTGTTGTAGTCAGTCTGTTCCAAGTCTGTCTAGTCCCATGCTAATCTAAATACGTGTATTTGGGTTGTTCGCCGTATCTATCTTGGCAAATAGCCATGGTAAGGACCTATCTTAGATTATAGACTGGCTTTTTCTGGCTTGAAGATGGTGTAGGTTTGAAATTGTGGTTTGTTTTATAAATGGATCCCTGTCACTAGATAATAGTAATGAAAAACAGCCTCTGAAACACTTCATCCAGGTCTGCTGTAGCTGGGGTCATAAACTTGCAAATGGAACTCCATACAAGATAATTGGAGCTGACGCGGGAGAACAGCAGGCTGTTAGGAGCGCAGTATATAAATGGAACATCAAACTAAAAGCTATAAAAATAACAGAAGCGTCAACTAACGTTAATGCAGACATACAGGTGAGTTTCAACTCAACGGCGCAAAAGCTCGAGGGGAGCTTTGGTGGTGTGTCAGCATTAGCTCTACATACGCTAAGTGCCATAACGGCGCGCCAATCTATAAATAACTTTGATGAAAATGGTTTCATAACCAGCGTAAAAATCAGTATTTCTAGAAGCACCTTTGGTAATATCTTGGGCTTAAGCGAGATAGAACAGATAACAGAGTATGAGATAGGCCATGCCCTCGGACTCGGAAATGCAAACTCCAATGATGATCTTATGTCTGTAGTAGTGAGTAGCGAATCAGGATCCATATCTAAATGTGATATTGATGCTATAATAGGGGTCAATCGTTGGAAATTGATGGAGTCAGGCAGTATTCCTCGTACTCCCAGGTGTCGATCATATAAATTGTTAAAGACAAGCATTTTTATCCTTAGATAGCATATGGAGGATTCATGTACTTTGAGACCTTGAGAACAGTAAAAACTAAAATTTTGCCTAGTTCGATTTAAATTTACAAATAAACCTTTTCAGGATTAGCACATATTTCTATTGTTATTTCCGATTGTAATACGCAAGATCTATGTCCGCAGGACTTAAAGCTGGAGAAGAAACTAACAGAAATACAGAAAGATCATATCCACTCCAAACAAACAAGTATAGCATGTGCTTATCGGGAAATCTGTGAATAGGTTTTGAACATTTGGCCACGGAAGATAACTTTATCACGCAGGGTGGCTAGACATTCAGCAAAGGATGTAATTTATTTTCGATAAACTTTTCTTTGCGTTCAACATAAAGTCGATCGACTACCTTGGATTATCCTATAATAGTTCAGCCTGATGGAATTAAACTTCAGCCAGAGAAAATGACGATAGATCAATTATATCATTGCATATTTGAGGACAAAATTTTCCTTTTCTATAAAGATGAAGAAGAATTACTTCATTGCTATGAGGTCGAGAATCTATCGGCCACAAAAGAAATCCTAGATAACCCGGCAGATATTGAAAATATACTAAAAAGGTATTCTGAAATTAAATAAACCACGGATTGGATTGACAATCAACAACATTATATTCCCCCGCAAGGGATAACTTTAGTTAATGACGACAAGCAATGCAAATACAGAACATAAAGCAAGTAATGAGATTTTTGTAGGAAAAAAACCACTTATGACTTATGTTACTGCAACTCTGGTACAACTAGCGAATGAGCCAGTTGTAATTATCAAGGCTAGAGGCAAGAGTATAACAAGGGCGGTTGATGTGGCTCAGATAATTGTGAAGAGGATGGATACATTGGGATACAAAATAGGCCCTGTAAAGATAGGTTCCGAAGTAGTTCAGTCTCAGGATGGCAAGCCTCGGAATGTTTCTACAATAGAGGTCTCTATTTCCAGAGCAAAGTAATGCTGTTTACTTGTTGCTTTAATAATTAGGCAGTAGTACTGTATAACTTTATAGTATGGTGGTATAGATCTTGACGCCAGACGCAATATTGAATAATATTTTGATTTTAATATAGGGATTTTAATATAGGTAGCTATATTCTACGAATGCCTGTCCACTCCTAGTCATTCATAATCTATGCGGGGCCAACACATGAAGTCTCATATAACAAGCAAAGCATTGAACAAGCCATCTCAGTATTCAACTATGAGAAAATGTTTTTTAAAACTAGATCTTACAAATTGAACTACTTCGTTAACAAAGCCGAAATATCTTATGTTATTGTCATCTTTGGCTTTATTGTTGGTTGTTAACTGAACCACGAAAATACCTAAAGCATTCCTATTGATAAAAATTTTTTTCTCCTGAGTTGAAGACTCTATTCTTATTCCCTCATCAATGTCAAGTGTTAGTAGTTTATTAGCTAATTCCTTGGATTTATCCTTTCTGCGGTAATTCATTAGAATGAAAATAATACCACATATATGCTATATCTCTTACCGATTATGACATACTTATTATACCATGTGCTGGGATTATCTCCATCTACAAATATATCATCTTTCAATGTCGTTGATTAATTGGCTATAAGGGTTCTCTTATTTATCATAGTGCATAGGATGCATGAATGGATAATGGCGCTGTTAACTTAACTTAGCACCGCCTCCTTATCTTATCAAATTTAGTTCCGGATTTGACAAAGCTATTATGCATGAAGACAAATAGAATTAGGCATTTGTGAACATGTCTGAGGTTGCATAATCCAGATTTCATATGCGAATAATAATCATCAAATGTCTCGGTTCTATCCTTTAGGTGTTGTATCGTTCTTTCAACCACACTTTTTTCACATGGTCAATGCAATCTGTGCTCTAGTCCTATATTCCTAACGCTCTTACCTTCATATTGTTTTTTCCAGTATTTTCTGTAGTTTCGATGTGTGCTGCGCAGTCACCAATATGGTGGGAACAATAGCTGGTTGTAACTGTCAAGGGTTTGATTCTGTCAAAAGTCATTTTTCAATAATTTCTCCAAGCCAGGTTGGATCAAACTCCATTATATCGATATCTGTTTTTGTTACTCATTGCCTTCAAGAACTGCGAATGTAAGTTTTCATATTGCAAGGGTCTAAAATCTAACTGAATATTCATAGTCGGATGTATATCTCCCGCAACGCAGTTTAGAGGATAGATTTATTCCATCTTGGAAGATCACCCAAATTATCAAAAAGTGCAGTAAGAATCCGTATTTTTTTACCAACTATACACGTTATGGTTATATAACCAGATTTATTCCCAATATTGATAGACGGTGAGTGACATGAAATGCGAGTAGACCACGTTGCAATTGCAGTTAATAATGTTGATGAGGCTTTGAAAAACTATCAAAAGATATTGAATATAGATCGCCTAGAAATCGAGGTGGTTCCAACTGAAAAAGTTAAAGTCGCAATGATAGAGCTGGAAGATACAAGGATTGAATTGATGGAGCCAACAATTGATGACAGTCCTATTAAAAAGTTTCTTAATGAACATGGCGAAGGCATACACCATATCGCGATTACCGCAGACGATATCGAGCGAGATGTTTCAAGAGCATCAGCAAATGGAATGAGGATACTCGGTCAGTTACGTTCAGGTTCATACGGCAGAAAGGTAACCTTTATCCATCCAAAATCCCTAAATGGAGTTTTAACCGAATTCTGTGAGGCAGCAAAAAATTACTCCTAGCAGTTTCTATACAATACAGCCAACCTTTATTGCACAAGCCACCAATAATTTGGTTGCATTGTGGCATGGCAACCATTTTCAATTCGATCGTATCATCACCTACTGGCAATGTTTTGAAGAATAGATAATAATTTTCAGCGCTTGATGAATTGTTTCGGCTAGCAATGGATGGTTTTTTGGCATTATTGACCTGTCTGTATCCGCCCATTAAGAAACAAGGTAACTTTACCTGATCAAATTAAGGCTCTGTTAACTATATATTTAGGCAATATCAGGGCAAAGACAATTACTATAGTACTTCAAACAAGTTTCACAATGATGTTACAATTACTTTCATTGCATCCTTTGCTTCATGTGCGCATCTTATTGCCTCATCAGCCATTTGGATACTGAAACGATGAGTTATCAATGGTTTTACATCTATTCGCTTCTCTCTAATCAATTTTAGAGCCTGGTTTGTTTCGATCTCCGATGCAGCATAGCATGAAAGAAGAGACATCTCACTTGAATATATTTTGTTCATATCCATCGAAATTTCCGATCCTCTTGACGGAACTCCGAAAAGCATGATCTTTCCTGCTTTTCGAGTTATCTCAAAAGATTGGATAAGCGCTTTCGTACTTCCTGTTGCAACAATTGATAAATCAACACCCCTGTATCCTGTAAGACCTTTTATTTTTCGGGTCACATCTTTCTCGGTCATTGAATTAAAGGTATGAATGTCTCCATATCTTTTTACAAAATTCATTCTAAACTCGTTAATATCAAGTACAATGATTTTTCCAGCTCCAAATGCTTTCGCAAGTTTTACAAGCATCATTCCTGCTGGACCTGCTCCTAGCACTGCAATATCATCACCTTTCTGGAAGTTGCATTTGTTTAATGCTCTTATACAACATGCTAACGGCTCTATCAGTGAGGCCTCCTCAAACGTTATTGTGTCCGGTAACTTTATAACTCCTCCATGGGAAACATTCCATTCAGGTACTAGGATTTGTTCTGATAGACCGCAAGGAGATATGTTGCTTTTTTGATACATATCACACATAGTGTAATCTCCGTGACGACAAAAGTAGCATGAGTAACAGGCAACGTGGTGATGAATGAAAACACGATCTCCCACATTAAGATCCTTCACGGATTTTCCTACGTTTAGAACTTCTCCTGAAGGTTCATGTCCAAGTTTGGCAGAAGACATTCCATATTGACCGTAGACTTTCTCTAGATCAGAACCACATACTCCACATGCATGCATATTAATAAGAATATCTCCATCTTTTATCAGCTTTGGAGCCGTTACTTCCTTAACTGAAACTAAACCCTTGTCTTTGACGGAGACAACTTTCATTGATCGGTAAATAGAGTTCATGTATAACAAATATGTTTGGTCAATCGTGAAGTGATGGGGTAACACACATTGGCTCGGTAGCATTTCTAATAGATCCTCCATTGGTGGTATAGGATTTCCAGCTATGATGATAAAGTAAGTCTTGCCATGTGATTGACAAAAATGTGCATCACATCTAAGACATTGTACATAGCAATTTGTTTCCCCCAATGGTTTTTATTGGACATGCATCATCAATTGCGAAATCTTGGGCTTGAATTAATGCAACAAATTCTTTCTTCTCCTTGTTTAGATCTGAAGCAGCGATTCTACCACCGTCTGTCATGAGCCGCAACCGGAATACATTGCAGCAGCCAAGCCATAGTACGCCACTATCTCCATCATGATAGCAGGAGTATGAGGACTAAAGATGGGTGACATGTTAATAAATCCTAAAGAGCGTCGTCTGTTTGGTTTCGTTTGTTCTGTTGCATTTTAGGAACCATCGCAAAAGATATACTGATAACTAATGCTGCTCAGCAGTACTTGAACATCTCACGCGGACCTTATTCATGCAATATTGGTTGTAGATTGAATCATATAATTATTTATCTCATCATTTTGCTTATTTATGTATAATAATGATAAAGAGAACCATTCTGGATTAATTTAGAAAAATAATACTACCTATTATTAACGGCTATTTGGGAATTGTTCAAAACTTGTGTCAGTCATCCAAAATATCTTAGATAGTCAAAGGTTTCTTGATATTTTGCGGGCGGCTTTTATGCGTTGCTCATTTATGTCAGTTGGTTTAGAGGATGATGGTTCCGGCCTTGGTTCTTCTCCAATTTGTCCACTAGTTGCATCATTTAATGCTTGATCACGCTTCAAAGGGTTTTTTCTTTCTACACTCAACAATCTTAGTATGCAGTATTGCTAATAACACTAGCTGCCAATCATAAGTAAATTGTTTTTCTACTAGATGTCGGAGGTTTTCCGCAAAACGGCAGTGTGGTACGTGCGTTAGAGAAGAGAAAATTCGGCGATTTAGGATGATGATATTCCAAATAATAAAGCAGATCATTAATATCAGAGTGCGTTACCGAAACTTCCCTAGTGCATACGCCAGCGCAAATCCCAGAGCTCGCCTCCATTGGTGTATCAAAGCAGGCCTTGAGTCATGGGGAACTGCTTGAGAATGGAGTTATACGCCAATAGGATCTCCCGGTAGAATCCATTTCCATATGACTCATTTTGACTAACTAACTCCTCTCCTCTCCAAGAAAATCTCCTTTTCAGTCATAATATTTTTATCTACACATTATCCCAAATAAAATGATGCCAGAAGTTAGTAGAATGTATCTCTCTCCCAAAGATGTCAATGTTGAAGTATCGGAGATCAACAATGGAATTTACAGGATATCTGGATTTGTAGATACATACGGGATTACCTTCAATCAATTTCTAATTGATGATGAACATCCCACCTTAATCCATACTGGCCCTATTGGAATGTATGAGAAAATCGAAGAGAAGGTAAAAGAACTTATTCCTTTAGAGAAACTAGCCTATGTTGCATTTTTGCATTTTGAAAGTGACGAATGGGGGGGGATGGAATTTCTCAAAGCACCAAAAGTTAAATTACTTTGTAGCGACCTGAGTTCAAAGTTAAATTTGAGAGGTTGGCATAATGTTCCAACAGACCACATTTCTTTCTGGGATAATGAAGTATTGAACACGGGCAAAAGAGAACTGCGATTCATCATGACCCCGCATGTACACCACTGGGATAGTATGATGATATTTGAAGACACAACAAAGTCACTCTTTCCATCAGACCTGTTTCTTCAACCAGGAAATAACAAACCAGTAGTATCCGACGACTTATCAGCGGCCATGATTGCTGGTTATAGGGAGGTTGGAATCTTTGCTAGCGAAGAACCAGTAAGACAAACCACTAGAAGGCTCGTTAAACTTTCGCCAAGTATGGTTTATCCACAACATGGTTCGTGTATCGATAGTTCTATGTTTCCAAAATATACAGCCGCAATAATGAAGAATACATTTGCATATTCTGGAAATTTATTAGGACAAAAATTGGAAATGGTTAGTTGAGTGCAAGAACCATAAATTTATTATAGCAAAGCGGAGACATTAGATATTACTATACCAATAATCAGATTTGGGGACGAGGGATAGCAATAGCAGCAATTCTCTTCTCAATACAAGATCAGAACTAAGCCTTTTAGCAGAAAGATTGAAATGATGATAGATAATCCTTGAGGTGATTGATTCTTATTCTCACATAGGACCTATGATGTACCTAGGTACTACAAGTATGATCTTTCTCTTCTCCTTCTTATTCCATCTCTACTATCTACCAATTCTTGTAGGAGGGGCAAAATCTTTATAAATTAAATCATTGCAACTTAAAAGGATGCCTTGGGCTAAGGGTGAAGAGTTTTATATAACTTCCTCGCGGCTGCAGGATAGTAGTGCAGTCGCGGTCCGTATGCTGCTACTCTAAGTCGGAGCTCTGCACGTGGTTTTGGCAGGACATTTATTTGGAAACAAAAGGTGGAAATATATATAAATGGTGGAAATGACGGGTGCAAAAGCCTTAATTTACGCTCTTGAAAAGGAGGATGTAGATGTGGTTTTCGGGCTTCCGGGTGGAGCAAACCTTCCTATCTATGATGCTCTAGTGGATGCAACTTCTCTACGTCATATTCTTGTTCGGCATGAACAATCAGCTGCGCATATGGCCGACGGATATGCAAGAATAAAGAGAAAGGCCGGAGTATGTTTTGCTACATCTGGGCCGGGGGCTACTAATCTCGTTACAGGCATCGCAACTGCATATGCAGATTCTTCTCCAATAATCGCCGTAACTGGTCAAGTGCAACTAGCTATGATAGGAAAAGATGCATTCCAAGAAACAGATATTATCGGTGTTGCTAATCCCTGTACAAAATACGCTTTCCAACCACGAGCGGCTAGCGAAATTCCTGAAACAGTAAAGAAATCATTTTATATCGCAGAAAGTGGGAGACCTGGTCCCGTTCTCATTGACATTCCTAAAGATGTTCAGCAGGAGAATGCAGATATGAAATTCCCGGAACTCATCAAGGTAAGAGGATATAACCCAGTCGTAGACGCAGATCTATCTCAAATAGGAAAGGCTGTAGAAATTTTGCTCAAAGCGGAAAGGCCAATTATAATGGCCGGAGGTGGAATAATCCTTTCAGGTGCTTTTTCAGAATTACAAGCACTTTCAGAATTGTTGATGATTCCTGTGGTAACTACATTTAAAGGTAAAGGTGCATTCCCTGAAAATCATCCTTTGGCAGTTGGACCAATCGGGATGCATGGACATGCAGAGGCTAACAAGATAATACTTGAAGCGGATTGCATAGTAGCAGTGGGTGCAAGGTTTTCCGATAGGTCAGTTGGACGATTCGATGAATTTGGAAAGGGGATGAATATCATTCATATGGATGTTGATCCAGCGGAAATCGGTAAGAACAAATCTGTAGATGTCGCGGTTATAGGCGACGTGAAATCATCACTGAGGACGCTTGTCAAAATGCTTCCAAGAAAAATTGCAAAAAAGGATGCCGATAACCCTTGGCTGAAACGAAGAAAGGAGCTCATTGATTATTATGGAGAGGCACTTAAGGACTATTCAAGAGAACTCACAGCTAAGAAGGCATTAAGAAAACTAAGAGAAATCTTACCCGCTAATGCAATAGCAACTACAGAAGTAGGCCAGTGCCAGATGTGGACATCGTTACATTTTGACGTAATTTCGCCTGGAACCTTCTTTAGCTCAACAGGATTGGGAACAATGGGATTCGGTTTTCCCGCTTCGATAGGTGCAAAGGCGGCTAGGCCAGAAGTGCCGGTGGTCGACATTGCAGGTGATGGCTCCTTTAACATGACAGAAAATTCTCTTGCCGTATCCGTTCTTGATAACCTTCCGGTGATTGTGTTTCTAATGAATAATTACATGCTTGGAATGGTAGCTCAGTGGCAGAGAACATTTTATAATAGAAGATACATGGGCGTACATCAAAACAAGTGTCCTGATTATACGAAGATAGCAGAAGCGTATGGTGCACAGGGAATCAAAGTACAATCATCACAAGAATTGGAAAATGCAATTAAATCTGCACTCAAGGCTGACGTTGCCACGGTTATTGACATCCCAATTGATCCGGAAGAAGACGTTTACCCATTTGTGGCACCAGGTACGGGTCTCAAAGATATGATTACGGGAGCATGACATTAAGACCATTGTCTGCAGCTGCGACAGCTACTACAACGAATGGAAAAGTTAGACCGCTGTACATAGTATCTGCTTTAGTAGAGAATAAACCAGGTGTTCTATTTAGAGTAACAAACCTTTTTAGAGCCCGGAACTTTAACATTGAAAGTATAACAGTAGGCTCCACTGAACAGGCAGATCTCTCTAGAATGACAATTACTGCAAAAAGCGACGAAAAGACTTTGGATCAGCTTGTAAAACAACTTAGAAAGTTGATTGACGTGGTCGAGGTCAAGGTGCTTGATACAGGTAATACCGTCTATAGGGAGCTTGCTTTGATCAAGATGAAGGCTGATGATCCGACTACACGGATGGAAATAACCAACTTTGCAGCCATATTCAGAGCAAATATACTTGATATAGGAAAAGAGACTATTATTGTGGAACTTACAGGAACACCTGACAAAATAGATGCATTTAAAAATCTAGTCGATCATTACGGAATCACGCAATTGGCAAGGACAGGCGTTTCAGCCCTCCCGCGAGGTGTGGAAGTTTAAGTGTTAGATTATACTGATAAAATACGAATTTTTGATACGACGTTGAGAGATGGGGAACAGACACCGGGAATATCAATTACTGCGGGACAGAAAGTCCAAATTGCTGTTAAACTTGATGAACTGGGTGTTGACGCAATCGAAGCCGGTTTTCCAATAGTTTCTCTAGGCGAAATGGAAGCAATTAAAACTATAACTAAAATGGGATTAAATGCTGAAGTTTACGGCTTAGCACGCGCGGTTCAGACAGATATTGATGCTGCAATAAATTGTGACTTAAAGTATGTGCACATCTTCATCGCGACGTCTGATATTCATATGCAATACAAATTAAAGATGAATCAAGAGCAAGTACGTGAAAAAGCAGTATGGGCAGTTGATTATGCAAAGAAACATGGAATGCAAGTCGAATTTTCAGCAGAAGACGCCACGAGGTCAGACAGGAAGTTTGTAAGAGAGATTTTCAAGGCGGTCGCGGCTGCAGGTGCTGACAGATTGGATATTCCTGATACAGTAGGCTATGCCACTCCACAGTATATTAGCCAACTTGTCAAGGATGTGGTGGAAGCAACAATAAAAGTGCCAGTCAGCATGCATTGCCATGATGATTTCGGTCTGGCCGTCGCTAACACTATTTCTGGAATAAACGCAGGCGCTTCCTCTGCACATGTGACGATAAACGGCTTGGGAGAAAGAGCAGGAAATGCATCTCTTGAAGAGTTTGTCATGGCACTTCAGTGTCTGTACAATAGGAGACATAATATCAAAACCGAATTGCTCTATGAAACATCAAAGTTCATTTCCAATGTAATGGGAATAATAGTCCAGCCAAATAAAGCAATTATCGGTGAAAACGCTTTTGGTCATGAATCTGGAATTCATACCCATGGTATTATAAACAATCCACTTACATATGAGCCAATCAGTCCAGAGCTAGTCGGAAGGAAAAGGTGGCTGCAGGCTGGAAAGCATGCTGGTGCTCATGGTATCAAGGCAATGTTAGAAGACTTTGGGATCGAACCTACGAACGAACAGTTGCATGAAATTGTGGAGAAACAAAAAAACCTTGCCGATAAAGGAAAGGCTATAACGACTGCAGAGCTTTTATCAATAGCTGGAGACGTCATGCACAATAGCAAGTTTGAGGAAAGATTCAAACTTTACGACTGTCATATTATAACCGGGATGAATATCACTCCAACTGCAGTCGTTAGACTAAATACTGAAGGTAAAGATTTCATTGCATCAGAAATCGGTGTGGGTCCAGTGGATGCAGCACTAAAAGCAATACAAAAGATAGCAGGAGAAATGGCGAATATTAAGATCCGTGAATATAGGCTAGATTCTATAACAGGAGGATCTGATGCTTTAGCCGAGGTTTCGGTAAAGGTAGAAGATAAAACCGGTAACGTCGTTTCCGCAAGAAAGGCAGGAGAGGATGTAGTAGTTGCTTCCGTTCAGGCGATGATGGATGCCATTAACAAAACAGTGCTAAGAAAGGTGATATATTCTAAGAACTAAAGTTTATACATTATTTAAAATGCTATTCTTTGATTGACACGCTATAATATTGCATTAGTTACTGGCGATGGTATTGGTCCTGAACTAAGCATGTCGGCAAAAACAATCCTAGAATTAATAAACGATAGTTCAAAAACCAAATTCACGATAAGAGAGGTTCATGCAGGAGATAATGCTCTTGCTAAATTCGGTAAAGCCCTTCCGGACTTTAGCATTGATCTAATTAAAAAATCCGAGGCGTGCTTGAAGGCTCCTGTTGGAGAAAACGCCGCTGATGTGATTATTGTTTTAAGGCGTTTGTTTGATCTTTATGCAAATATTAGACCCGCAAAATCCTATCCTAACATTAAGAATCTATCTAACAATGTAGATTTGATAACAATAAGAGAAAATACTGAAGATGTATACATGGGTTGGGAATTCAATATTGACGAAAATACAGTTATAGCATTACGGCTGACATCGGAAAAAGCATCAAGAAGAATTGCAGAGTATGCGTTCAAAACTGCCATGTTGCGAAACAAAAAGAGGAAAGTTGTAGCGGTCCATAAAGCTAATGTTTTGCGTAAAGGTGATGGATTATTTGCAAAGACCTGTAGGCTAATTGCTGAGAAATATCCAGATATAGAATATAGCGAATTATATGTTGATGCATGTGCTATGAATCTAATCCGGAACCCTGAGGATTTTGATATTATTCTGACTACGAACCTTTTTGGAGACATACTGTCTGATGAGGCAGCGCAGGTGGTGGGGGGTCTAGGCATGGGACCGGCAGCGAATATTGGGATTAATTTTGGGCTGTTTGAGCCAGTTCATGGAGCTGCTTTTAATATAGCCGGAAAGAATATTGCAAATCCATCATCAATTTTATTATCTACAAAAATGATGCTTGAATGGTTGGGAGATAAATACAACGATAGTGATGTCTTTAACGAGGGCAAGCATATAGAAGATGCGATCATTAGATTGCTTAAACAAAATATCAAAACAAAAGATCTTGGCGGTACACTTTCTACGACGGATTTTACAAGGTCGGTCGCTGTTTCGATGTATTAATACATTATACACTAATCAATAGTGGGTAGGAATTCCTGCTTAAGACATTATGACAGTTGGAATGAATAGATGCTATGGTTGCAGCAGTTGTCTAGAATACTAGTGACGTGTAAAGCAGCTTCGAACAGTTGCACTACACCATGAACATTTATGGTGAGGAGGTGGCTGGCAAGGACGTGAAGTGTAGTAAGCGGAGGCAGGTGGAGAAGCTAATTGTATGCATACCATTTTCAGGCCGGAGGTTGCATGGAAATTTAAAGTATAAATAATAACAGAAAGAACATGAAGGAAGGTTATAATTAGTATATGGATTGGGGCATGAAGAATAGAATATCAAAAATTATCCGTCCGAAAGACGGTCGCTGTGTGATGCTAGCTGTTGATCATGGTTACTTTTTGGGTCCTACGGAAAGGTTGGAGATCCCTAGCAAAACGATAAGACCTCTTTTACCATACGCTGATTCTTTAATGATTACAAGAGGAGTCTTACGAACATCTGTAAATCCGAGCACTGATGTGCCAATAGTCTTGAGGGTGTCTGGTGGAAGTAGTGTTATTGGAGAGGATTTGTCCAATGAAACCGTTACGGCATCAATCGAAGATGCTATCAGGCTTAATGCCACATGCCTAGCTCTTTCAATTTTTGTCGGAAGCAAGTATGAACATCAGACACTCTCAAGTTTAGCTAAGCTTGTTGATGAAGGTGAAAAATATGGCATTCCTATTCTAGCAGTTACTGCAGTAGGGAAGGAAATGGCCAGAGATGCTAGATATCTTGGTCTGGCGTGCAGAATCGCCGCAGAATTCGGGGCACACGTCGTTAAAACGTACTATTGTGAAAACTTTGAAAAGGTTGTAGAAGGATGCCCTGTTCCCGTTATAATAGCAGGAGGTAAAAAGTTATCAAAAGAAGTTGATGCACTCGAGCTAGCATACAATGCAGTAGAACAAGGTGCTTCAGGTGTGGATATGGGGAGAAATATATGGCAATCAGATTGTCCCGTTGCGATGCTAAAAGCAGTCAGGGCGATAGTACACAATGATTCAGATGTAAATGAAGCTTATAGCATCTTAGTAAGGGAAAGGAACAAAGAATCTCAACACCACCAAAAGATTTTAAAACCAGTTACGAATACCGTGTCGGTTTAGTTAGGCAATTCTGCTGACAAAAGCGCTCTGAAACTGATTTATGAGCCGGTATAGTATGAGTCCGGCTAATCGTGCTTTTCATCATTAGAGAAAACATGGGGATTCGTAAGATATGGCACATCTAAAGGAATAAACATGAGATTTTACAAGTTCATCTCCAAAAACAATGCAAAGTAACTCTTGCGATGTGTTAATAACAAATGCTACTGCAGTTATTCCAGGGATAGGACTTGTTCAGACACACATTCTAATCGAAAATGGCAAAATCAAGGATCTTAGAAAATCAATTGGTAACGTTCAGGCCTCAAAGAAGATCAATGCAAATCGAAAATATGTATTGCCTGGAGCAATTGATCCCCATGTCCATTATGGCGTCTTTACACCTATAGAGGAGGCTGCAAGAACCGAATCAAGATCTGCAGCAGTTGGAGGGGTTACTACTATGGTCAGAATGCTAAGGTTGTATGATAGTTATCAAAATATTGGAAAGCAACTCAGAGCGAGTAAAGGTAATCATCACATAGATTATTCAATCCATGCCTCAATCTTAACACCCCCTCAGCTCAAGGACCTACCGTACCTAAAAACCATAGGCATTAACTCGGTTAAAGTCTATATGAACTTGGGGGCGGATCTCAGGCACATCTTCATGGATCTTGAGCCCGGAACCCATGGCATTAGTGACAGAGAGGTTAACGTGAGTGATGACTTCCTTTATTCAATAATAAGAGAGGCAGCTAAAACCCATACAACCGTACTTGTCCATGCTGAAAATCCAGTAGTGTGTTCAGAGCATATTCATAAAACGGAAGAACAAGAGCGACAGAGCGGTCTAGCAAAAACAACAGCACTATTAAAGACATGGTCTGATTGTAGACCGCCTTCTTCGGAGGCAGAAAGCATAAGCAAGGTAACAAAATTTGCACGTAAGTTCTGCTCGCAATTATACTTTGTGCACATAGGATCGACCGTTGCACTAGATACGATATCGATGGAAAAACAAAAAGGACATTCTAGTATCTACGTCGAGACATGTCCTCACTACTTAAGTCATACTGTAGACTTCGATAATCTTGCAGGTAAAGTTGTTCCTCCCTTGAGATCTCAAAGCGACGTTCAAAGTATGTGGTCAGCTTTGCGGGATGGGATTATCGATACAGTAGGGACAGATCATGTTGCTAACAGGTTATCAATGAAGATGGGTCGTGGAGATGTCTGGTCAGCACTTGCAGGTTTTCCTGGAATTGCTACAATGCTTCCGGTTTTGCTTAGTAGAGGGGTAAATGAGGGCAGAATCACCATAGAAAGAGTATCAGAAGTCACAAGCTACAATACAGCTAGGATTTTTGGGTTGTATCCCAAGAAGGGTACTATACGACAAGGTTCTGATGCAGATCTAATAATAATAGACCTAGATCTGGAACAAAAAGTTACACCTGAACTGTTGCAATCCTACTCGGATTATACAATCTACGATGGATGGAGAATGCGAGGCTGGCCAGTTATGACAATGGTGCGAGGAGAAGTTATTATGCAGGATGGAGAGGTAAATAGTGATACTCTGGGGCATGGAGAGTTCGTTGCTAGACCGGCTCCTATCTATGATTAAGAACTCCCAGATAGATCTGCTGCCGCAAGATAAGCAAAGAATAATACTGCTAGAACGCAGATTTAGAACTCGATAGTTTCAAAGGAACCATCAATTTTGGCCTTGTAATAAATGTCTGCAACCCTCGTAAACAGACCCACTTCCAGTACGCCAGGAATATTCTTTAATTCGAGCTCCTTCTTTCTCACATCCATCAGTAAATTGAAAGTGGTATCAAGAATTATATTGCCATTTTCCGTGATGAACGGGTAGCCTTTTTCGATCGTTCTTAATTTGGGTATGCCCCCCTCCCCTTCTAATTTGATCGAGACAATAGATCGGGCGAACTGATGAACTTCTACCGGAACCGAGAGGCTAAATACATCCACAAACTTATTCGAATCTGCAGCGATCACCACCCTTTTAGCCGCGGACATTATTACTTTTTCCTTAAGTAAGGCACCTCCTCCTCCTTTAATCATCCGAAATTCAGAATCAATCTGGTCGGCACCATCGAAAACAACATCGATGTATGGAATGTGGTTTTCATCCACTATTTTTAGTCCGCTGTTTTCTGCTTCTTTTTTTATTTGTAGGGAAGTAGCAACAAATTCCAGTCTTTTTTTATCCGGTAACTTCGCCATTTCTCTAACAATAGCTGCCACCATGCTTCCGCTACCCAAACCAATAACCTGATTGCTATTAGTTGTTGATAATTGCTGTCTAACTGCATGTATCGCAAGATTTTTTATAGCATCCTGCAATAAATGAGAAGGGGGACAGAATGACATAATATGATGATGATGATGAACAAAGCAACCATTAATCTTTATCTAAATTGGCGCAGGCAGCTTTTATCGTTTAAAGTAGCGGAAGTATTGGTGTCTTGAGAACTGGGCATCCCATCATCAATCTCAATCTGATCTAAACGAGACAAGGCCTCAATGATCTCCGTCTGCAACTTCTCAACATTTTTTTCTTCGGATTTTCCTTCTTGCTCTTCATAGTTTGTTTTGAATTTTTCTGATGCAGGGACGTCGCCGACTTCGAATTCTATCCCTCCTTCTTTGTCTTTTGATTCTAGATTCTCGTTTTCTATACTTGGCCGCTGTTGCTGCATCATTTTTATAGTTTTAGAAATCCCTGTGTCCGATATTCCGTATTTCCTGCACAATTCAGCCAACTTCCGGTCCATTGCTCCAACTCTTCTTTCGAATAGAGATAGGACGTCGTCACGCATCTTACTAACCTCAGCAATATCGACTAACGGCTGTAACGCATCTATCTTCTCGTCACAGAAGACAAGTTGGTTCTTGTACTTTAGCAAAAGTCTGTCAAATTCGCTCCTGTCAATTTTGCCTTCTTGTACCGCTTCATAAACTCGCATAATCGCTTGGCTTACTAACTTTTTCTCAAATTGTAGCGATTGAAGTTCAGATTTGGCAGTCTTAAACGGTTTGACAAGAGGGTTCCGCCCGTTTGTAGGGGCTGGGTTTTTTCCAAATATTTTTGGGAATATATATATGCCAGTAATTGCTCCTGCCAACATGAAGAAGACTATGATAATCGTTTCTTCAATCAGAGGTTATGCACCTCTTTTAATGATTGAGTAATATCAGATAAAGCCCACACCTCACCTTAACTCATACCTTAGATCACGATTAAATGTACCAGACTAGTGCCATCATCATCTAAGATACGTACCGTTTTATCCAGTTATATTTCCTTATTCTTGCATCAGGATAGCCACACTTTGCGCATCGTTTTCCCCTTTTATGAAAGGAGTTGTGACCGCATCTTCTACACCTTATATGGGTTTTTTTTCTTGTAAATTTACCCATCGAAGTAGTGCCTTTTGTCATCCTTCATCACACTCTGCCTATTACAACCTATACTGGCGGAGGAGATATAATTACTACATTGTCCCCTCGAACCACAATAGTGCCTAAATCATTGGATCTGCTCTCCTCTAAAATTTCCACAGAGTCTTGGAGTAACAGGTTCATATGCTGATCGAAACCGTGCAAGTTACCCCTAATGACTTTTCCTCCCTTCAACTTAATAAGCACAACTTTACCGAGACTTTCATCAAGAACCTTTACCGCCATATCTACTGACAACGCTAATTTTACCTCTATAGGTAGAGCATAAGGTAGACATATATTAAAATTTCATTAGGAGGCAAGTACATAGTTCATTAATCAACAGTATTCGAATCTGTGGCATTGTTATTTTCCAGTTCAACGATGGTTTGTGAGAGATTTTTGACAATCTCTTCTATAAGCATCCGGCCTTTCTGCGCGGTAGCATATCTCGGATTCCCCCATACCCCGTTGCCAGTAACATTCATGAAGGAACCAGGATTATTAATAATGCTTGAATATGCTACTTTTGATTTGGACAGTTTTTTAAGATTCGGTTGTGCCCTGTCCATCCTTACTAAATCTGGCGCTATAGCAAGGACAAGGGAAGTCTCGACTTCGCCTGCATGGTCAAAATCACGTTGCATCAGGTGCCAATAATTTATGGTATATATTCCGGTACTGCCAGGAACTTTTCCGTACAAGCTCTGTGCAATATATTGTAATACGCCTACGTTACCATGATGGCTATTCAGTAATAGTATATGCTTTATACCATTTTCAACGAGTGAAATACATAGGTCATGAAGCACACTTGATAAAGTAGAATTCCGTAACGAAAGATTGAACATTGGCATATGCTCATACGATACTCCATACGAAATCACAGGTAGTACAAAAGACGGGATTTTTTCCGCAATGACAGTTGCAATATATTCGGCAATTAAAGAGTCCGTAGAAACCGGAAGGTGTGCTCCGTGCTGTTCCAGCGATCCAACTGGAACTATTGCTCGCCAAGTCCTTTTAATAGAATCACGGAAATCAGTCTCACTTATTTTACGAATATCATTGAAACTAGAAACCATGCGGGCTTACACGTTTATCAACGTTAACCTCTTTAACATCACACATATATGTTTATATATTCGATGAATAAAAGATGTGGATTTGTAGCATGCATCTGATAATGAAAATGATTAGATGGCCATCATGGCGTGTCCATAAATACAATCCCGGTTTAAAACGGAAAGTACAATCCAATGTATTTCGATCCGGTTCTGTTAACTTAGCGTCGATACTACTAAGCTATGGATTATTGTTAAAAGAACAGGGCGCACCGACAAATTAAAATGTTATTATAGGAACAGTCTTTTAAACATATAGAGGATACTGAACTTCGTTTGAAGGTTGAGAAGGACAATAACATCGCAATATTTGATACCTTTAAGACGCGCAAGAACAGCTTTACAGGAGAGGCGAAGAGACAGCGCGGAATCATAGCACATCTTGCTACTGAACAGAGTCCAGAATTGCGTACAAGAACTTCAATTGCCCATGCAATTGCGAGGAAAGATAATATATTATGGCAAAATATCTATTCAGGAATCTTCAGAGATCTAGATGAAGTCTTAATTCCATCAGGCATTGTAAAAGTAGAAGGAAGGCTACCGTTGCGACGTGGTCCTAGAGCTCTGCAATTAGAAGGTGTTCCATTCTATGAACTAACAGAAGCGGGATTGCTTGTTGCTTCCTCTATAGAAGAACTAGGCAATAATAGACTGAGAATACTGGAATCATACATTACATCTATTTCAGCCGGAGGAGAGAGTGAGAAGATAATGTATAATGGATTCTTGCTTTTGATTAGACTCTCTCCATCTTTTGTGTCCAAGATCATCAAAGAATACATTCACGCTTGCTGCACAGGTTTAGTTGATGATATAATACCGATCGATGCCAAGAAGCTGCAACGCGTAATTTCAAGACAAATTGTGGTAGAAAGAGAACTCGTCGAAGCTTTTGATGCATTGCACGAGGACCAAAAAGACCTGGTCAAAAAGTTTTTCAAGGTTCTCGGTTAGTCGGTCGGTTTTACCAACTTATCAAAGACCAGAACTTGGGCCTAACAGCAATAACCGTATAGCAGCTGTGCCACAATGGTCCCTTAAGAAATGATACGAGATATTTGTAAGCAATAGATCTCAGATTTTTCATATGGCTAAAAAGATATCACTTGAAAACCACAATTCAAGTTGCTTCTTTTCTAATATCAATGTTGTTCGAACAAAAGTAAACCTGTGGTAAACAAAGTTTATCAGTGCCCAGAACATATGATATGATAATAATGATCATAATATTTCAGATCATAGGCAATCTCCTTTTTATGAAAAAGAAGACTTTCTGTTTCCCTACATGTAGACAATTTTGGTTTGACAGGCTACCTAGATTATTTTCTCCTCTGCTTCCTTTAAGGAATTTACTCTAATTGGCCAATTGAAATCCATGTTCCATGGTTGGTTAAATAATATTCCGACTTTTGGAGAAACAATATCAATTATGTTGATTGGAGCGTCATCGACCAGGATATCGAAGGGATACTCTGCTTTGGGCGTATTGTCATATATGAATATAAGGTCGTCGCAATAAATATCATGATAATCGAGCCATTTTGCAACGTACGCCACGGTCGATCTCTCTCTTCGGGTAATAATAGAAATCCTATAACCTCTGCGGTGGATTCTCTTTATTATTTCGCCTAACATCGGTTCTGTGGGAGGAACCCTTTTCCAGTGATACTTCCAGACATTCTTAAACATCCCGGAAATTTCAGCCGGTAACATAGGAAGGGTTTTGCCGATATCCCACAAAGTGATCTGATTTTTAGTTATGTTAGTATGATTGAGCTTGTTATACTCTTTAGTCCATACTGTCATGGTATCTGCAAGGACGGAATCAAAATCAATCGCAAAAGTTTTAGATGCTTTAACGCTAGACATAAATTAAATGCCGTAGTCGGTTGAGACCGATAATAATTTATCTGTTGAATCCGCAAGTTTGCAAAGGGCTTTAGGACGGTTTTTAATACTATTCTGTCTTTTAGCGTCACACTGCAGGTATATTGTAACATATACACGTAACTATATACCTAAACGATTGATAAACTATAGGAATCACTATTTTTGCGGTAGACAAGTATAATTTCAAGAAATGCATGCAACTTCAAGATACTATACTCCGATATAATACACAAGATTACAAAAACATATGGCATTGCTATGCGTTATAGGTGAACAGAACCAACCATGTTAAAGGAATATCTATAAAGCTGCCTCACCAGTTTCCTTTGTTTCTATATCATAAGCTTCCATAATATCAGACACAAAGATCTTGCCAGAAGCAAATGAACCTTCACGTAGGATATTTAGTATGTCATTCACAACTGCCTTAACCAAGGAATCTGCAACTGTTACTTCGATCTTTGTTCCAGATGAAAATTCTGGAACCCTTCTGATTGTTCCTCTGCCAGGTTCTACTGATTCTAGATTTGTCCGGCCTCTGCCTCTGACATCATAAAATGTTATTCCACCTACGTTATGTTTGTGAAGAAGTTCATTAACTTCAACGAGGTGTTCATGAGAGATCAAAAGATCTACTCTCTTCATGTCGTTAATTATCGTTTCGAATGTATAATAAGCTTGTAGACGGCAAAATTATGCTAAACCGTATTTAAAAAGATATTCTGGGTTCGTACCTTCCAAATACTCCTACAAGTGTACTACTTATTTCACCTAATGTAACACAGCTCTTTACAGCATGGATGATGTGAGGGATTAGGTTCTCATCAGGGTTTTCGCTAGCCTTTTGCAACGCGTTTAAAGCCTGCTCCACTTTTATCCTGTCGCGAGAATTCTTAAAATCCTTTAACCTGGCGATCTGTCTTCCTTCAATCTCTATATCCATTGCATTCAGTTTGGGTTCAGCGCCGTCTGGGTCTTGGAATTTGTTGACGCCTACTATAATACGTTTATTATCATCGATCTCCTTTTTCAATGCATATGCGTTTTTCCTGATCTCATCTTGAAAAAACCCTTTCTCTACAGCAAATAATGCACCACCTATTCGTTCAATCTTTTTTAAGTATTTCTCAACTTCTTCTTCGATCCTGTTCGTTAGGTATTCTACATAGTATGAACCAGCCATCGGGTCGACGGTTTTAGTAAGACCAGTTTCAGTAGCAATTATCTGTTGAGTCCTAAGCGCAATTTTTACAGATTCTT
The DNA here is from genome assembly GCA_036522495.1 of Nitrososphaeraceae archaeon. GTDB lineage: Archaea > Thermoproteota > Nitrososphaeria > Nitrososphaerales > Nitrososphaeraceae > Nitrososphaera_A. The sequence goes on from DATDFS010000220.1 coordinate 21,933, forward strand.
CTGTAGGTAACGCGAGCGCCTCATCTCTAGAATTAGTGTGTAATGATTGGCATCCGCCTAATACTGCAGCCAGAGCCTCTGTCGTAACCCTGACAATATTATTATCAACTTGCTGGGCGGTTAATGATTCGCCGCTAGTCTGCACATGAAATCGCAGATGCCATGATTTAGCATTCTTGGCATGGAATTTGTCCCTCATTATCCTAGCATAAATTCGTCTAGCTGCTCTAAACTTCGCTATCTCTTCAAAAAACTCCATAGTACAGCAAAAGAAAAAAGATAACCTAGGGGCAAAGTCATCCACCTTTAATCCTCGCTCGATACAGGTTTCGATATACTCTATTGCATTGGCGAAGGTAAATGCTAATTCTTGTACTGCATTACAACCAGCTTCGCGCATGTGATATCCTGAAATACTTATGGGATACCACAATGGGACATATTTTGAACAGTATTGTATCATATCGCCAATGAGCCTTATTGATGGTTTAGGGGGATAGATATACGTATTCCTTGCAATATATTCTTTCAATATGTCATTTTGGGTTGTACCTCTGATTTCTGATGGAGAAACACCTTGTGATTCTGCCACGCTAATGTATAACGAAAGTAAAGTAGAAGCGGTAGAATTGATTGTCATAGAAGTACTAACTTTATTTAGCGGAATGTTTTCGAAACAAGTCATCATGTCCTTAATAGAACTGATTGCCACTCCTGTTCTTCCAACCTCGCCTTCGGATTGAGGATCATCAGAATCTCTTCCTGTCTGGGTAGGCAAATCAAAGGCTAAAGATAACCCCGTTTGCCCATGTTCGAGTAAAAATTTGAATCTCTTGTTAGTTTCTTCAGCACTTCCAAATCCACTGTACTGCCGCATCGTCCATAAACGCTCGCGATACATGTTATGATATAGGCCTCGTGTATAGGGGAATTTGCCTGGTTCTTCTTCGTCAGCATCAAATTTCTTTAGGTCCTTCTTTTTGAAAGCTCTTTTAACTGGTAATCTGGAATCTGTTTTAATCATGTCTGTTGGCATACTATATATCTATCTCCCTTGACCTCAATATTACCGCAGCTAATTGTTCTGCAGCTTGATAAGGATCTATTTTCTTGCTTGCTAGTTTGTCAATAAAAAGAAAATATTTATCATTACTATTAAGCATAGATATTGCTCTTTGGTCGATCACATTTAAGACCATGTCTCTTAACTCTGACTCTAGCATTTTTCTTTCTTTCTCTCTATAATTACTACATCTTACCTTTAGTAACTTATCGATGGTCCTCGCTAACTCCTTAGTACCTTTGCCAGTTTTTGCTGATACTTTTAAAACATCAGGCTTTCTTTCAGTATTACCTATTAAATCCAAGACAGAGTTAAAGAGGGTTGTTGCTCCCTCTAGATCGCCTTTGTTAACTATATACAAATCTCCGATTTCAGTCAAACCAGCTTTAATTGCTTGAATATTATCGCCTGTATTCGGAGTGAATACCACCGCAGTTAAATTGACTACTTTTGAAATCTCTACTTCAAGCTGGCCCGCTCCTACACTTTCAACCAAGATAAGATCGTAACCTGCTGCATCTAGTATCCTAATTACATTCCTAAGAGATTTTGAAACTCCCCCCAGTGCGCCTCTTGACGCTATACTTCTCATAAACACCTTGTCATCGTCAACTGCATTTTGCATCCTGACTCTATCGCCCAAAATCGCCCCGCCTGTAATTGGACTGGTTGGATCCACTGCAAGAACAGCAACCCTGTATCCCAAAGCCTGGAAACTGGGAACCAATTTTCCTATAAGTGAGCTCTTACCAGCTCCTCCTGAACCTGTAAATCCTACGGTTCTAGCGTTACCAGTTTTGTTAAATATCTCGCGTATTATTACGGGTGAATCGGGTTCGTCGTTGTCAATTACAGAAATCGCTTTTGCCAATGAGCGCCTTTCTCCTGCCAGGAGGCCTTTGACTATGGATAACATGTATTTCTCTGGTAATATTTTGTCAATACTGGCAACCTCTTAAATGTATTGAAAAGCCTAGGATCTACAAATAATGTATCAGTAGTTGTGTACCTGTCCACCCAGCGAATAAAACCCTGGAGACGCGCTTTAGATGTGATAAAGATTTTAAACCTGAGGAGTAAATTATTGGTAAATGTCGGTACAAGAACACCATAATCAGCACCATCAAAAAAGAATTAGAGTTCTTGTCTCAAAGTTAGGATTGGACGGTCATGACAGAGGCGCTCTTGTAATATGTAGGGCACTAAGAGATGCAGGTATGGAAGTCATCTATTCAGGGTTATTCTGTACCCCGGAGCAAGTTGCAAAGATAGCAATTGATGAAGATGTTGATGCGGTTGCTATGAGTTTGCTAAATGGTGCTCACTTGGTGTTGTTTCCAAAGGTTGCACGAATGTTAAAAGAAAATGGAGCAAATGATATTTTACTTGTGGGCGGGGGTATAATTCCTGAAAGTGATAAGAAGATCTTGGAAAGAGAAGGAATTACAGGAAATTTCGGTCCAGGAACACCGTTATCTACTATAATTAATCATATCTCAGAACATGTAAAAAAGTTGAAATAGAAAGTTAGAAGGCTTTTGAAGAGATGTTTTGATTGCTAATATTAGTAATTCCAAAGCAAGGCTGATGATCGGTCAATACTACGCCAGGGTAACCACAGCATTCGAACTACTCAATAAGTATTAATAGGACTAAACGTTTGACTCCTTTGGCCACATCATTCTACGCATCTCTTTTCCAACTTTTTCAATCTGGTGATCTTCTATCTCTTTCATATATCTGCCAAACGAATTTTTTCCTTCCTTCTTGTAAATACTAACCCACTCCTCTGCAAATTGACCTGATTGAATTTCCTCTAATACGACTTTCATCCTATTCTTCGAATCTTTATCAACTATGTGCGGTCCCCTTGTGAGGCCCCCGTATCTTGCTGTTTCGCTGACTCGATTGTACATGCCAGTAATACCGTACTTGTGGATTAAATCTGTTATTAGTTTTAATTCGTGAAGGCATTCATAATATGCAACTTCGGGTTGGTATCCAGCTTCAACTAAAGTCTCAAATGCATTCCTTACCAATGCATGGGTCCCTCCACATAAATCAACTTGCTCACCAAACCAGTCCGTTTCGACCTCTTCTTTGAAGGTAGTCTGAATTATCCCTGGCCTTGTACTACCAATGCCTTTGGCTATCGCTAATACTCTATCCCAGGCCTTTCTTGTATAATCCTGATCTACGGCAACGAGTGACGGTGTGCCAAAGCCATCACGATACAGTTCACGGACTCTCTGCCCCGGTCCCTTTGGAGCTACCATTAAAACATCAACATTAGTTGGGGGAACAATCCATTTCCAGTGAATGGCAGCGCCATGCGAAAAGCTTAATGCTTTACCTTCAGTCACATATGGCGCAATTTCCTTACTGTATGTATCTGCTTGTTCCATATCGGGAATTAAGATATGAATGATATCGGCATTATCTGCAGCTTTGGATATTTCCATTACATCGTGACCGTCATTTTCTGCCACTTCCCAGGTATTTCCATATTTTCTCAAACCAACGATAATCTTCATACCAGAATCTTTCATGTTACTTGCTTGTGCGCGACCCTGAATGCCATAACCAATCACTGCGATTGTCTGATCTTTTATTGCATCTAAATTTACTTGATTATCAAGCCATCTCTTGGCTGACATGAGGACTAAATAAGAACCTGGTATATATATGCGCTATTACCGTACTTGTACTTGTTAGAACCACATTAACTGACCACATTAACTGACTTTCTAAAAGTATATTTTGTAAAATTGGGTCATAATCTGCAGAGATTATGAGAGGGTGACAAGACTGCCTACACGTTTACGTATCTTGTACTTGATAATATTTTTCTCCTTTTTTCGACTAAACAGAGATTTTCTTGGCACAATTCAGGCATTCTATTATTACACTTTCCTTAGCACTCTCTACGACCTTGAACTTCTTTGAGCCGCAATTAGGACAAATTGGACAGGCTCTCAATCCATATACCAAATTGTTACCACTGTTGTGGATTGCTATCAGAATTAAACAGCATTCTAACCCTATTGACTCCATCTACTTCTTCAATTAATTTAGAGACAGCGTTTGGAACCAATGTTTTCCAATTCTCCACCGTTGCTGTTGCTGAGGCGGCAGAAGCCGCTGCCAAATGTTTACGTATGTTTGTTCCATTGTATACATTCTTTTTTAAGAATTCTGGTTTTTTGATTCGAATCGTCTCCTCCAGTACTAGACTTTTAACAAATTCGTTGCCAGAATATAAGATGTCAAAATGAGGAACCATCGACCTTAGATGTCCAAGCCATCTTGCATTATTTTCGTCGTTTATCACAGGTATGATGTAGCATCTTGCAAGGTCAATTCCTGATTCCATTAGCGCTGTGTGTATCATCAACACTCTTTCACCAGCCGTAAATGGATCCTTATAGATATAGTTGAATTGTGCACTGCCGATCGCAATTATCAACTCATTACATTCTTGAAGGATCTGTTTTGAGAGATGAAGATGCCCATTATGAAATGGTTGAAAACGACCTACCATTAGGCCCCGGGTTACTATTGTTTGTTTTTTCATTTATTTTACTTACTCGACTGCGCTTTTTGTATTTCAATTTCCTTTGACTCAATTTTTCGGAATATAGGTTCTATGTTTCCCAGAATGTGGCCAGAAGGTATTTTAATTTGCGAGACGGATTTCCATTGCTGTTTATGTATGGTGTTAGTGGCGTTACCATCGCCGCTATCCATCCCTAATTGAGACCAAATTCTTTCCGAAGATAGCGGAATAAAAGGCTCCAGCATGATTGCTAAGGATCTCACAGCGTTTACAGAGATGAACAGTGTTGTATTAGCTGTTTTCTTATTGCTCCAGGGCTGTTTTTTCTGAAAGTATTGATTAAAGTGAGTTGCAAATTTCAAGATCCTTCTTAATGCTTTATCTAATTCATTTTCTGACAAGAAAAAGCCGACCTCCTTTGCAATTCTTTCGATTTCTGCGATGCTATATCTGTCTTCTGGATCATATTCTGAAGATGGCTCAGGAACCCTGCCACCAAATGTCTTCTGCACAAAAAATAGTGCTCGATTTATGAAATTGCCAATATTAGCTATAAGTTCATTATTTATCTTTTCAGAAAAGGCATCCCAATCGAAGTTGATATCTGTCTGTGAATATGGAGCAACTGATGCAATATAAAATCTCAGATAATCGGGATTGAAGGCTGCAATAAAGTCTCTTAGGCTGATATACCAGTTTCGACTCTTTGAGATCTTTTGATTATGAAGCATCAAATGACCCCTTGTAGGAATATAATCGGGTAATTTGTACTCTTCTTCTATACCCATACGCATAGCAGGTAGAAATAAATAATGATGGTATACGATGTCTTTGCCTATGAAATGATATATCTCAGAGTCATTCCAGTATTTTTTACCGTCTATACCTGATGATGACTTTTTTTGAATATATGTAATTAAAGTAGAGATGTAACAGAGATGATTGTCAAACCATCCATAGAATACTTTACCCTTCGCATCAGGCATCGGGATCGGAACGCCCCACGATAAATCTCTTGTTATATCCCAATCCTGTAAGCCTTCGTTAATCCAGTTAATTACATAGTTTCTTATATCGGGTTGGAGATTTCGGTTATTATTCAACCACATCTTTAACTGTTGGGAGAAGGTGGAAAGCTTAAAGAAATAATGTTTGCTACTTCTCTTAATTGGGGGCCTACCGCAGATGGAACACTTTGGATTTAATATCTGATCAGGAACTCGACCGCATTTCTCACATAAATCAGAATACTGATTTTCCGCTCCACAGTTGGGACATTTGCCTATGACGTATCTATCAGGCAAAAACTTGTCATCAAATTGACAATAAAACTGAATTACGTCCTGTTCATAGATGTGACCGTTTTCATAAAGTTTTTTGAAAACATATTGGACAAATTCAACATTTTCAGTTGAGCTTGTCTTGTAGAAAAAATCAAAAGATATTCCAAAGGATCTAAAATCCTCATAGTCACGTTTATTCCATATCCCAACATAATCTGCAGGCATTTTGTTTTCTTTTTCTGCTCTAATTAGTATCGGAGTTCCAAAATCATCCGTTGCACAGACATGATAAATTTCCCTTCCAAGTAGTCTAAAAAATCTTGTAAAAATATCTGCCGGCAGATAAGTAGAAGCAATGTGACCGAGGTGGATTTCTCCGTTAGCGTAGGGAAGAGCACTAGTAACTACGACACTTTTGTTGTCGCTATCAATGCCATTCTTGATTTTCATATTTAGGCTTCTCCGGCATTAGTAGGAGGTTCACATGCTCGCACTAGATTTTAAGTTATGCCCTTATATGCATACGTACCGTACATCAGGGACATATAATGACAATAAATTTTGGTAACCTAGAAGTAGAAGATGAACTTTTGCAGATAACGATCATTATGATGACATTCTGCCTTTGTTTTCATTATCCTAAATCTCTTAATACTAAGTTTTCTCCTGTCAATCAACTTTAGCTTTCATAAGAACTCGAGATAATAACCCCTACAGATAGATTAAATCTATGTCATATGCTGGCTAATGTTTTATATCACCCCATCTACTATCATAGGAAGACTTTCAAAAATGACATGGCTCAAAGTGGCCCATAAATCTGATATATCTGAAAAAAAAGGAAAGGAAATTACCATCAAAGGCACAAGAATTGCGTTATTTCATGCAAATGACAAATTTTATGCAGTCGAGGCACTCTGCCGGCATCAAGATGGATCATTGGCTCCTGGACAGATTGATGGTGAAGTGGTTGAATGTCCTTTACATTCATGGCACTATAATATCAGAACAGGCGAATTGTTGGATTATTTAGAGGGTGTAAAGCTAACAACATATGAAGTGGATATAAAAGGAAACGATGTATTTGTGGATATCTAAAGATGGATTGTATCCATCTGTGTGGAACAATATACACTGAGACATATATCCATACAAAGGAAAAAATAATTAGTCAGTTAATTGTCCTTGTCATAGTCATAATCATCCGTATCTATATAATATCCAAACTCCACATTATTCAAATTTGAGACTGTATAATACCCTTACAAGGATTGTAGAAGAATTAGATACACCGAACAATACTATTCGAATTTACCTATGTGGTCTTACCGTATACGATAATTCGCATATAGGTCATGCAAGGACAATAATTCTGTTTGATGTTCTACGAAGATATCTTCTTTTTAGAGGTTATAAAGTGATCTTCATCCAAAACTTCACGGACGTCGATGACAAAATAATCAACCGAGCAAAAGCAGAACGATTAACAGCACACGAGGTAGCCGCAAAATATATTGGCAGTTACTTTAAGGATTTCGATTGTCTCAATGTGTTGAGAGCAGATCGATATCCTCAGGCAACTGAGAATATAAAAGAGATGATAGACTTGATTGAAGGACTAATTAAAAAGGGCCATGCATATCTTTCACCTAAGGGTGTTTACTTTCGTATAAAGACATTTTCAGATTATGGTAAGCTGTCCAAAAGATCTATTGAGGAGTTGGAGTCAGGGAGTAGAGTTGAAGTCGATCCATCCAAGGAGGATCCCCTTGATTTTGCACTCTGGAAGTTTTATTCAGATGCACCGATCTGGGATAGTCCTTGGGGATATGGAAGGCCCGGATGGCACATTGAATGTTCTGCGATGGCACTGAAATATTTTGGTAGTACTTTTGAAATACATGGTGGAGGGTATGACCTAGTTTTTCCACATCATGAAAACGAGATAGCACAATCTGAGGCTTTTTCTGAAAAGCAATTTGCCAAATTATGGTTGCACGCAGGAATGGTTACTATTAATTCTGAAAAAATGTCAAAATCGCTCGGCAATATTGTGACTATCCAAGAGGCTCTTTGTAATTGGGGAATGAATACCATAAGAATTTATAGTATGTCGGTACAATATTCAAAACCTCTCGACTACACTGACAAGCTGCTGACAGAATCCAGGCAGAGGTGGCGTCAGATAGAAACATGTGCGTGTGAATTGCGATTTGCAAGCGAAAAAGAATTAGGGAACCCTGAGGCAATAAAGAAATTATCTGACGAATCTATGAAAGCGTTTCATTCTGCAATGGATGACAACATGAACACAACATTAGCCCTAACAGCATTCATGAAATTTGTTGCAGAAATAAACCGTTATGCAGCAGCAGAAAAGCTCACTCAAGAAATGTCAAAGGCTGCACTTGAAGTCTTTAAAAATTTTATGGATGTATTTGGTCTCAAAGTATTTGAAGCCACAGACACAGAGAAAGAAGAAATTGAAGAGTTAATCGCTACGCGTAATCAGCTGAGAGCAGAAAAGAAATTTCAAAGCTCTGATGATATAAGAAAAAAATTAATCGACCAGTACTCTGTTGAGCTAATCGATCACAAATATAGAACTATTTGGAAGAAAGTTGAAACTCCTAAATAAAGGCCTATGTTGAGAGCAGCAGCCAACTACCCCGTCCAAGGCTCCGGAGTTCATTATTATTCTAAATCTGGATACACTGCAATTTCTCGTCTGTCAGAAGAATGGTAACTACCATTACTATGTAGTATCCTCTGTACAATTATACAAAAAATGACCTAATGTGGAAGGATGAGATCTATTTAACCACCATGAAAAGAAAGACATTTTGTTCTAAGCGTGACAGGCCTGATGCTTGTATTGTCGTCGATGCCTATCATTGGGTCGGATTGACAGATTAAGGACACTTGAATTGGGAAAGTCACGGAGGTGTTTAACCAGTTGTAACATTTATTTCACCACTCCTGCCTACTGTTGGCAGTATTAGTTAATGAAACGAAAGCAAAAGGAGCGACTTCTCATTTTTCTCGGATTAGGAGTAATTGGATTGATAATTTCATTTATAGTGTCTTTGCAATTAGAAAATGCAAAAGCACAAACCTTTGCAGAATCCTACGGTAGGCTCGTAGCAGATTCAAGGACATTAACCCAAACCTACCAAGGCGAAATAGGCAAGTGGAAGGCAAAACAGTATAACAACGGCAATATGATTTCAATTACTGATCAATACCTACCCAAATTTCAATCATTAGTTGATAGAGCAAAAGCGTTACAACCCCCCGGAAAATACGTCAAAACCCGTGACTTCAGTATACAATCATTTCTATCAGAAATAGAAAGTTACAGGCATTTTCGCAACTTTTTGGCTACAGGCGAT
>DATDFS010000221.1:0-6426 GCA_036522495.1 Nitrososphaeraceae archaeon
TAACTATTGCAGCAGGGTTTTTACCAATTGTATCTTATGGTCAATATATGACTTATTCACCGGCCAGCACTCAAACTATACAACCGAGTCAAGACCACCGCAGCAATTTTCAGAATGAAAATCAAGGTCAGACGAATTGCAGCAGTGATTGGTATGTTACAGGATATTTTACTCCAAAAGAGTCTGATTACAGCGGTTTGAAGAAGACAATATTTGTACATGAAATTGGCAACATGAGTTTCTATAAATCATTCCTAAATGACGTGAGAATAGAAGGAGCAGGAGAAACTCACTTTGGATGGTATATTGTAAATCATGGTCATGGATGGACCAAAATTTCTTATCCTCCAGATTCTGTCGATGGAATGTTAAAAGCAGGTGATTCCGTGGCAACAGATCCTAGCGTGATTCCTACTGGAACAAACGGATTAACTATTCGAACACTCCCTTCACCGTGGAATACCTACCAATATAGAGCAGTAGATACTGGACCTAGTATAATTGGAAAACATATTGATGTTTATATAGGAATAGGAGCTGAGGCAGAAAAAGAATCATACAGAATAACAGGACATGGCAACACAGTTTGTTATAAACTAAAAATGTAGCAATTATGATATAATGACCATGACCCCGGTTTAATAATTAAATATATGCTTTTCACACACACACAAGCTGACGACTCTACAAGATGTTCACAAAAGGATACAACACCTTTCATTCTGCCTTTCCATTAAAAAGTCATTACATGATAAAAAAGCTCATTTAATTGCCCACTTGATTCATCTGCCGATTGAACTCCACCCATTTTTTGTAAATCTTATTGTTGTGTGTGTGATCGCTTTTAGATAATTTTCCATGTATCTTAGGTATATCCAATGACAAGATGCCATAGCTGATAGAATTTTGGAGACCGATTTGGAGACACTTGATCAAGATAAGAACTGTATTTAAAAGTAGTCTTGCTTAGCAAGACATTGGCGCTCTAGTTAATGAAAGTGATGGCGATGGTTTTAAGGAATCAATAATAATCTGATTTTACATTTTCATTTGAAAGTTAACTGTGTTGTAGAATAAGTTATCAAACAATTTGACCAAATCGCATTGTTATCGGAAGACTTTTGTTTTGCAACACTCAATATGGCATCTACAACACGAATTACTTTTCTATAGAGTGCCCTAGCTGTACATTCGTAACATACGGTTTATGCTTCAATTAGAACTGAGAGCACATAATAATACTATGGTTAGTAGTTATTAGCGCAGTTTTTATTTAGCACCTACAATGGAGCTACTGCTATTAGTGGTTACATGTGGACTTCCTGTTGGACTCCCCGTTTGAAGCATCTCCTCTTGCTCTAACTGATCTTCTATCTCTGTTGCTAGTCTGTGAATAGTTCCGGCGTTGTATCCTTTTGCAAGTTCTTGGTTCACATGAAGAACGCCATTATTTATTTTCGCATATGGACTTCCAACTCTAGCTGGTAACGCATCTGCTTGTGCTTGTGTGGCTATAATACTTCCTGGTGGTACAAATTTGTCATCAGGAATTCTAACACCGTCCGTTATTGCACTTGATACTCCTATTGCAACTCTATTACCAACTTTCGCATTAAAGATTAGGCTCTTCATCCCCACAAACGTATCATTTCCGATATATGCAGGCCCATGTACCTGTACGCCATGTGCTAAACTGGACTTGTCTCCAACATATATAGCAAAACCAGTTTTAAAGGCCGTATCATTCGCCTTCAAAAGAGATCCTTGGGCTGAATATCTTCTGTCGTCAATATTCTTACCATGAGCTGTTGTTTCAAGTGCATGCAAAAATACGCCTTCCTGAACATTAGAATAGTCTCCAATATGAATAGGCGTGCCTTCATCACCCCTGCAAACGGCAAATGATGCAACCAGCACTAGCTTTCCTATCTCACAGTCGCCAATTACTACTGCAAAAGGATCGACATAGGCAAATTTAGAGATTACTGGAGATGTCGTATTGGAATTAAAATCTGTCTGAATGTTAGGACGGATAGTTACAGAAGAGGCCATTGATCCACTTTTGGTAGTATTGTTCGTATTATTCGCTACTATCACCAATTGTTGTTGTTTTTGTCCTGCGGATGCCGCGTTTGCAAAAATTCGGTTGGAAGTTTCTGTAATTAAAACTACCGACAATATTATTACTGTTAATACTCCTGTCAATATCAATGTCTTGTGAATTTTCAAACGAGAATATACAGTGATAGCTGTATTTAAAAGGTTAGTAGATTAAAAATATGATACAAAACAAAATAAAATAAAATAAAACAAGATATAGATGTAAACCTGATGATTCAAGATAAGTTCCCATTTTGGACTCTGTGTAAGCTGTCTTCAAACAGTCACATTGTCGAGTTCCAACGTAATATTAGATAAAATATGTGAATTATACTCTTTGTGCCTCCATTTCAATTAGACAAAAGACCTCGTAAATGCTTAGTATGGCAATACCACGGAGATCAATATTCAATGCCAACTTATCTGATCATGCGTTTTCATGTGTAGATTTTTGTTTTTCTGATGTATTGTTTATAGACTCATATTATTTGTTGGCATTTTCATTGTCTTCATCTCCTTCAATAAATAGAACGTCCTTAGCAACTTTTGTTACCCTGATACCGTTGATACCAACGTATTATAACAAGGTGGAAGAAAAGACCAATTCAAGTAGTCGTTAGATAAAGTAAAAATTATACTGACTTGTCATTAGATTTTATCATAGTTATTCTTACATTCTTGACACAACTCTCAGCTTTAGTAGTACTTATTCACTGAAATAAATAATTACGCATTATCAGAAAAGGCAAAGGGATGGTATCCCTATATTATCAACCCAACAACAAATTCAATATTGCAAGCAATTTTTTCGAGCAGATAATAAAAATACATCATGTCTATGTCCTAACTGCATCAAAGTGAGGACGCGTATATTACTTGTAAGCGAACAATGCATGATGTAGTATTAGACGGCCTTTGTCCTAACCGCAGGTATTCATATTCATTTGGTAATAGCTTGATCTTTGGAGATAGAACAAATCACAACAAAGATAATAAGAAATTTTCCTTATAACTACATAATTTGCGAATCGTCATTGGGCATAAATAAAGGTCTATCTGATCGTTTCTTCATTTGCATCTGTTAATGTCTTTTGTAAGCACTATTAATAATAATAATGATAATAATTTAGTCAATCTCTTCTTTTACATGATGTGAATGTATATTTCTTAGAATGTTATGTACTTGGTCTCTGAACAAAGTTAAACTTATCCTGCTAGCATATGGTTGCCCACTTGCAAACGATTCAGCTAGGTTACTAACAAACTCCATTTCTACCTTCGGCGGCATCGGAGGTTCAAATGGATCTACATATGCTTCAATTATGGTTGGTTTTTTCTCTTCCTTCATGGCTTGTTGCATTATGGAATTTACTTCATTTGGTTCTTTTATAGCATACCCTTTGCCGCCACAAGCTTCAGCGAACTTTACCCAATCTATAGGACTAAATTCTACACCAAATTCAGGGTTTCCGAGGAATCCCATCTGCTCCCATCTGATCATCCCTAGTGTATTATTCTTGATGACAATTACTTTGATAGGAAGGTCATATTGTACAGCAGTAGCGAACTCACCCATCAGCATCGTTAGACCGGCATCACCGACAAAAGCTACAGATTGCCTTTCTGGAAATGCAATCTGTGCTGCTATCGCATATGGCAAGCCATTAGCCATACTCGATAGCGTACCTGACACCGAAAATTTCATTCCTTTCCTTATGTTTATGTAACGAGCAGCCCAACTTGTGTTTGTTCCACAATCTACTGAAATTATCGCATTGTCAGCCAGTTCATCTGAAACTGCTTTAGCGATAACTTGCGGTTTGATTGGTTTATCATTTCTGGTACTTTGCTCTTTCAATAAGTTATTCCACTTCTTCATTGCAACTTGTTTCGATTTGAGAAATCCTAGATCATGCTTTTGATGTAAAAGTGGTAGCAATGCAGATAATATTAGCTTTGAATCACCCACAAGGCCAATTTCAACAGGATATCTGAGGCCTATCTTTTCAGCTTTTATATCAATCTGAATACCTCTTGCTTGGTCTGGCTTTGGAAGATATTCGACATATGGAAAAGACGTTCCAACCATAAGTAGAGTATCTGCTTCACTCATAGCGTCACTGGATGGTGTAGTTCCAAGTAAACCAAGACCGCCCAGACTATATTGATTGTCATCGGGAATTACCGCTTTACCTAATAGTGCTTTGACAACCGGAGCATCTAACTTTTCTGCAACTGCCACTACCTCGTCTCCAGATTCAAGTGCTCCCTGTCCTACAAGTATAACAATTCTCCTTCCTGCATTTAGTACACTGGCTGCTTTTTCTATTAAGGAGTGACTTGGAATTGTTTCGGCAGAATAGACATCAGACGTATGATATGCAACATTATGTCTAGAATATTTACCTCTCAATTTCTTTTCTTGAACGTCAATCGGGATTGTCAAGTGGCTTACTCCTCGTTGTGCTAGTGCAGTTCTGCATGCAATATCAACCGCCATCTCGGCTTGTTCTGGAACGGTTATCATACCATTGTATACTGTGACATCTGAAAATAGCTGTACCAAATTAACATCTTGTTGATAGTTAGAATTCATCAAATCAGAGTAAGTGGTTCCAGTGATAGCAATAACAGGAGTATTATCTGCCTTCGCATCATATAACCCATTTAAAAGATGTATCGCACCTGGTCCTGAAGTTGCAACACACGCACCAAGCTTTCCAGTGTATTTTGCATAAGCGCAAGCCATAAATGCTGCTGATTCTTCATGTCTTACCAGTACGAATTTAATTTTCTCTTGACGACGTCTCAATGCTTCAATAAATCCATTTATGCCATCCCCTGGTAACCCGAATATGATATCAACCTTCCAATCAAGCAAGGCTTCAGCAACAATGTCAGCCGTACGCATGTTTTCATATTCACTCATAGTGCGGTAAATCACTATGTGATATAAGAAATGTGAGTATTTTGATTATTTTAGGAAATGAAATGAAACCTGCTCCAAATGTGTCGTCGTTTCATTTACTTCAGGATAGTAACTTTTCATAAATTGCTCATCTTTGGATTTTAATAAAATGCCTCCTTCACCCCTTATTGCCTTCTATGGCTAGAGTATTTGAGAAGTTAGAACACAAAATGTGGATTTTGATATTACAGGTGACATAGTATTTTTAAGCTTAAAACACAAGATACTTGTTTAATTCGATGCGATATGGGATATCTATAGCGAAATGTCAAGGGATACATGTGCTTTAAACATTTTGCTGTCAGTATTACTGCTGGTATCGTTTTTTCCTGACGAACCTGATCCACTGCCAGTCGATGAATCACTTCCCCCTTCTCCATTGCCTGAATCTTTAGAACTGCTATAATCTTTTTTCGCTGAGGCTTTATCATGTTCAATTGTTAATAATGAAACAGTAAACATGATGATTGCGATCATAATCGCATCAGGCGATAAACAATTGTTTTACTCTTAAAAACAATATATAACACAAGAAGAGTATCCAATAGAGATTAAATAAATAAAAAAATAAATTAATTCTGGATGTTCATTTCTATTGCATTGTAATTTAAGATTTCATTTTGAAAGTTCAGTACGAGAGTATATGTCAGTTTATCATTTGTACTATCAATACGGAACAGGTCGATGGTGAATCCTATATATTCTAAGGTCGACAGTAAGAGCGGTTTTACGCTAGCGATGTCATCATGACAACATATTATAATAGTATAGTTTTAGATTGCCTTTCTTTAATAATTATTACCGTTGCTATTGTTATAAATACTACCTGTAACACTTCTACTGCAATAGAGATGTCGTCATATGGTGCTGCTAGTCCTGTAATTGATAAGGGGGCGTTTACTATATTCCAAAACAATGTCAATAATACAGTACCACATATTCCTAGCAGGTACCACAACTTGCCCCATCGTTTTATCAGAGGCACTGCCCAAAATATCTGAGCTATTGCAGTCACAATATAAAATGCCACAAATTTCCAATCGAAGCCGACATTAAGATATAGCCCTATCAATACTGCAGTACCAGCTATTCCTAGCAGGTACCACACCTTACCCCATCGGTTTATCAGAGGTACTGTCCAAAATATCTGAGCTATTCCTGTTGCTATAAAAAATATTGATGTATTAGAACCAAATCCGACAAAATAAGGTACAATGATAAGGTGCAGTATGCCAACCAATGCGGTTGCTGCGGCTCCAGCATAATACAATCCGGTATCATTCTCCATACGCAGACCCTTGATATCCTTACTCTTCACGGGACCAACATGTTCTTCCTGCTCCTCCTCTGCTCTGTAT
>DATDFS010000222.1:0-5124 GCA_036522495.1 Nitrososphaeraceae archaeon
GCCTACAGTAAGAATTACTAAAAGTGCAATCTTTCCAACTGAAGCCAAAGCTTGTTACATTACCTTGTTAACAGACCCATATTAATTTCTTTTAGTCTTTTGTTAAATTGCATATTGTATTGTCTGTTGAATCGAATAACGCCGACTAACTAGCATAAAAAGGTTCGAGAGTGTTTTTACTATCACTATGGAAAAGTCAGTTAAACATAACCTTCTATTTACAAATGACAAATGAGGAAAGTTTCATATAAGTATTCTTCGATTTTATTCTTGACTGATTTCACCTAGCCGGTTTGACATATCCCGTCCTCACACCCTTAGCTGGTTTTGGTTGTATCTGAAGGTTTAATGAGTTCAGTATTCTTTTTTTCTTTGATGAGTTTTCCTTTGTCTAATCCTCTCCTTGCCATTTTGGTGGTTGGTGTCATTCTTAGCCGCATTCCACGATAAGGACAGAATAAACCATCATGGCAAAAGGAGGTCGCATATGTTACGACAAACCATTTTTCATGGACAACTGGCAAAGTTAACATCAATTGCACAAAACAAGTCAATGTCATTGAATAATAATGCACGCTTATTGCTCACTAAGGTTGGAAATGATTTGTCAGCTATGTCTTCAAATGGAAGGAGTAAACATGACGTCTGCATCAGGTAGTAACTCCACAAAATAATAAGCATCTACGTCTTTTTTCTCATCTTCGATGACAATGCATGTATATGTCTTATTTTTGTCTAAAATGGATGGAAACTTCCAGATCAAGATGGGATAATCAGATGGCATAGACAACACGTGTTAAATGAATTAGGCAACACCCGCATTTACGACATAAACCAGAAATAAGAAATTGCATGCTCAGGTTTCATAGAGGATCATGACTGTCTGTGAATCAATCTCTAGCCGCTACGAGAAAGATAGTTTCCAAATGGCGATACCCTGTGAAGTCAATGACAGGAGGGGAGCTCAATTCTTCGTACATAACGGAATGTGGACTCATAGGGGATCGTACATACCCAGCTATCGACCAGAAAACTGGAAGTTTTTTCAATATAAATAATCTCCAGCCTGCATTTAATGGTTTTATTGTATATTAAAGAAATTAGACATCCGATAATAACCTGAAGAATATTAAATAGTCTACCGTTTTCAATTGTACGCATCTCTCAAATATTTATATTTATTATCATCACAACTTTTATTTTAGACACATCTTCCATGATACAAATGAACAGAGTCAAGAGTTTAAGATGTGCCCTTTGTGGAAAAGGCATTATTAATTTCAGATATAAGGCTATGCCTCAATGGAATATTTCTGGCGAATTATGTGGAGAATGCTATGGGAAAAAATTGACAGAACACTACATTTCTGCTGAGCGTCAAACTACTATAAAAAATAATTAAAATCAAACTACTAAAATTCTCATAAAACTCGTATTTGCTGTCTAAAAATAGATAAATTGAAACTAGCGATATGATTTCTGTTTTCTACGCCTAGCTCCAGGTCCGCCGAATTTCTTTGACTCGATCTGTCTAGGATCACCTGCTAGAAGGTGTCTGTCAAAGTCAGTGATTTTCTCTCGAATTTCTTCACGTATATTTTTTGATAATGGATGATCTTTTGGATCCCTTCCTCCTTTTCCTTCGCCTGTTAGAGCCCTAGAAATTGCAACTGCACTAGCAAACGCTTGTCCCATAACACCGCCGCCTTCTACGTGGACAGCGATATCGATCCTGTTTCTTAATTCTCCTACTACGATGAGTGGTGTTAATATCAATTCCTTAACTGCTTCCGGTCTTAAAACTTCTACTGGAATGTTATTGATCCTCACCTTGCCATTCCCTTTAGAAATTGTTGCAACAGCTCGACATCTTTTTCTTTGGCCTGGATAAAGATCTATTTTATTCATACTTTGCTCCCTCTTTCCATCCAATTTGTTTTGCTACATCGCCTACTGTAATGTAGTATGAGGCAGGCCTTGTAATCTTTGAATAATCAAAAGATTCGGTCTTGATATTCTTTAGATCTTCAGGAGTACTTATATATACTCTTAATCGTTTAAAAGCTTCGACGCCCCTTGTCTTCCTTTTTGGCAACATTCCTCTGACTATCTTAGTCAGTATAGTATCAGGCCTTCTAGGATGAAATGGGCCATGAATAGGATTTGTGACAGAGTTGATTTCAAGATGCTCTTTATAAAGATCTATTGTCTTGTATCTATTTCCAGATAGCATAGCTTTCTCGGCGTTTACAACAGTAACCCTGTTTCCTTGCAGTAGTAGTTTTGAAACTTGTGAACACATTCTGCCAGCAATGCAATTTGCTGCATCAACTACTACTGGTTGTTTTTGTGAATTCAATTCTTTTTCAGCCAATTATGTGCACATCCTTACCATCAGGATGACTCTTTATTAAGTCATCAAGTGTAATAATCCTTCCTCCTGAGCCTATTATCTTCTTTGTAGCTTCTTCAGAAATTGAAAAAGCACAGACTGTCAACCTGTGTCCAATTGCTCCAGCACCTAACACCTTACCAGGAACAATAACTACTTCGTCATTTTTAGTAACATTTGCCAGTTTACTTACATTAACCTCTCTTCTATTTGATCTTGGACCTGAAAGCTCATCTTCCAGAGAGCGCCATATTGGGGCCTTACTCGTTTTAAAAGCTCCGCGGAGCGCCCAGGTTGCGTCACCCGATAAAGCATTGGTAAACATAATCGATCTATTTTATCTGTTATCCCAAGTCCCCAAATAAACGTACCTACACATTATTTGGTATTTCAAGCGATTGAATAGTATGACTAAAATTCTTGATTTTTAAATTTATTTTTTCAATAGCAGCCATCACTACTTCTTCTGCTGTTAATGCTCCGTTTGTTTCAATAGTAAGGACAGCTTCATTTTCATCCTTTCCATCTTTAACGATGGCCGCTGAAGTTGGTTGCCATTTTGCATGATCCTTTCCGACGCCTAACCTTGCATACGCTTCAAATTTTAGTTTCTGACTTGGGGCAAGAACAACAACTGGAATATCATTGCTAACTGGCTTTACAAGTTCGTCTTCAGACAAAAGCTCTCCAGAAGTCACAACCTTAGTTTTCTCGTTTGCCTCAGAATCTAATACTAGTAATACTCTACATTTTGAACATCCCAAAGTACTTTTACAATCGCAATCATGTGGCATTACAAATCTGTCAAGATCTGTTCTTAACGGGATGAGCCCTAACCTGTGAGCAATTGCTTCATCATGCATGACAGAAGAATTTTCTAAAATAACAACATCATCTATAGCTAAAGTAGGAACTTCACTTATTGACAACCGTCTAATAGCATTAACATATTGTCTGGGGACATTACTAAATTTAATAACAATTCTTTCCTCTTCCTTTTGAAGAATATCAATAAATTGAGAAGTCAACCTTAGTTCGTATAGCATTTGTCCGTCGCATCCTTAAAAATCTACCGAAAATTATAAAAATTTCATGCTAGTATTCTAGGAACAATTCATGATTATATTGAAATATCTTTCTTATGACATAATATCATAATATCCTATTTTAGGATTTATACCCTCAAAATTTTTTATAAAATTAATTATTACTTTATACATGAATTTGTATTATTCCAAAATATTTAATTTTATATTATATCATAATTTATGACTTGTAACATATAATATCTTTTATATTTCCTTCAGAAAACTGTGTGATAATGTTTCGACCATCAAGAGGAATTCTTATTTTGGGCCTGGCTGTTCTCTTGGCTGTCCTACTTTCGTTCAGTTTCTTGTCTAACGCACTTGCGGCCGGCCCTAATAATTATACAAAGGATGATCCCGCTGCGAAATGGAGTTGCTTTAAAAAAGATGATAATGGAAATCCCTTAGTCAATAAAACCACAGGATTTCTTACACCATGTCCGATAAATACAGGTGACAATGCATGGATGTTGACGTCCGCAGCATTAGTATTAATGATGACCCCTGGGGGCTTGGCAATATTTTACAGTGGCCTTGCAAGACAAAAGAATGCAGTAAATACACTTCACATGGTTTTCATAACGACAGGAATAATTGCCATACAATGGGTGTTATGGGGGTATAGTCTTGCATTCGGACCAGATGCAACTGGCAATGGATTTATAGGCACACTTGACTGGGCTGGTCTAAGAGGTGTCCTTCATGATGTACCATCGGATGTTTATGGCGGATTAGGTGGTCCTACCATACCCCATATGACGTACATGGCATTTCAAATGATGTTCGCCATCATCACACCCGCCCTAATTGTGGCTGCATTAGCAGAGAGGATGAAATTTAGTGCATTTGTTATTTTTATTCTTCTGTGGGCAACATTTGTCTACGACTTCTGTGCTCACTGGACATGGTCACTTGGATCTGGTGGAACACATGTTGGCTGGACTGGTGCGCTTCCATCTCTTGACTTTGCAGGTGGAACTGTAATCCACATCACGTCAGGTTGGTCAGGACTGGTCATAGCTTTGATGATCGGGCGTAGGCTTGGGTATGGAAAGGTACCAATGGAACCACACAACATATCACTTATAGTTCTAGGAGCAGCATTGCTTTGGGTAGGATGGTTTGGTTTCAATGCTGGTTCCGCAGCCTCCGCTCTATCAAATGCGACAAGCGCGTTTGTTGCAACTCAGGTTGCAACAGCAATGGCAGCAGTAACTTGGGCATTGATCTCATGGGCTCATACAGGGCGAGCTTCTACAATAGGTGCGGCATCTGGTGCAGTGGCTGGTTTAGTAGCCATTACGCCAGCATCAGGATTCGTGTCTCCAATGTCTTCGATTATTATCGGTATTGCTGCTTCAGTCTTTTGTTATGGTGCAGTGATGTTCAAGAGCAGACGCAAATGGGATGATGCACTTGATACATGGGGCGTACATGGTGTCGGTGGTCTGGTAGGTGCACTCTTGACTGGAACATTTGCCGAAGCAAGATTTTCTCATTCGCCAAACGGGCTTGCATTTGGAAACCCACAGCAATTCTTGAATAATGCAATAGGAGCATTCGCTTCCCTAGCATGGGCAATGGGTGTTACAGCAGTAATAATCAAGGTCATGGATATGGTGTGGCCTCAGGGTATCAGGGTTA
>DATDFS010000223.1:0-3828 GCA_036522495.1 Nitrososphaeraceae archaeon
CCGTCTTTACCATTGACTCGATTGATCCATTTATACCTGCATTTAATGCAGAGTATTCATTGACCTCGATTTTTGAGATTGGCAATTAATTTAATTATGTATCGCTAAGGGGGTTTAGGTGAGTATTCGATAATTTCTCTGCCTGTTTGTAAAGAATGGGAACATAGATATGATTTCTGTATCTTTGTATATAGTGCACTTACATGCTTACTTACATGCTTAGGTTGCAACGCAATATCCTTTCATAGTACTGTACATCTTGATTGTAATTGTCAAAATTAAAGAGCATTACCTTTTTCAAGTAACGAATTAACTTCTGTAGATGTTTTTGTGTTAGTCATGTAGATATTAGAGCCATAACCAACGACAAGAAATTCAAAATGAATAGATGATTCCTTGATTATGTGGTTAAAGTTGCCTGGGTCAGTCCATTCCAATATTCTGTAGCGAATATTGAAAAACTATCAAACTTTTGCTATCTTGTTCTTGCCAGCAGCAGGTTCCTGTGGTGCTTTCACCTGTATTATGCATAAACACATACCTATTGTACAACGTCTTATTTCAGTCATGTCGTTTAGGTGTGCTACTATTTCGATATGGTAATTCATTGGATGTAAGCACTTTATGCATAAAGGCTCATTATACATCTTTACAGTAGCTGTACTTTAGGGTTTCTATATCATTTATCATTATGTATTATCCTAGTTCATAATTCATTACATACTAGTTAACAACTGTTAAAAATCATGGCTGCCCATGACATTCTTATTATAAAGTATCCTTTCATAAGCATACATACATACCAATTCTCATTAAATTTTACCTCTGTGGTGACAATGGGTATCCACATGCGAAGCCACCTATTCTTTATTTCCGCAATGAGGATTGTAAAAGATTATGTGATGTCATATATTGAAGGCATTTTATTCGACTGCTACCTTTGGTGCATATTTTAACAATAGGCTGTCAAAAAACCTGTCAAATTTGGTGTTGCTTATTATATCGTCTGAGTAGATTCCAAGTGCTACAACCTTGCCTTTCTGATAATTCAATTCATAGGTTGCAATTACCGGCTTAACATGTATGAGATGGTTTGTTATTGCCGCACTATAATTTAGCACAATCGTGTCTTTGTGATTAGTGACATACTGTTCTTCATGTGGTCTATATCCGAACGGATCATTTGTAAATCTGCCAATGCATTGATAACAAAGGTAGTTACTTCCTACCCATTGGGACGTTTCTTGCTTCCACCTCTCGCCTACACTTTTCCATGCAGACCTTCCATTAAATGCCCACCAATGACCTTTAACTAATGCTACTGTTTGCGTATGTTTATCATATTTTACTTGTGCAAAAAATACGTTACCATCAAGTATAATGAGGGTGCCACCATTAACTACAAATTTTTTCAGATTGTTGTATTCTTGCTGTGTGACATATTCTTGATGTCCAAGTATTAAAATATGATATACATTATTCTTTCCGTTTTTAGTAAAAATGGATCCATTGTCAACACTGGCATCTGTAAGGAGTGTGATATTGGAGTGCGGATTTATTAATTTTATATTATTTATAAGCTTGAGCATTGCAAAATCAGCTGCCGAGACATCTTCATTACTTATCTTTTTTGATAACAAACCAAGGTTACTTGTAACGTTTCTTCCTGCTGCTGTATTAGCATATAATTTGTAAAAGCTATAAAATGAATTATCGTACGCCGCAGCAGTAAATGTAGGAGCAATAAGTGCAATATTATAGTCCTTATTCAATATGCTAGTCACTGGATTATCTTCAGGAGTTGATGTTTGCTTCTCACTCTTTGTCCCATATGTGTAGTATGTGTGATTTACCTTTAATACAAGAGAAGATTTCGTTGAATTATCTCCTCTGCTTCTTTGAACAATCAAAAACGAGGATGGAGCCCGAGAAGATGATGACTTTACTAATGTTGGATCACTATTACTATTGCTTGCAGAAATCTGAGATATTAACGAATGATTTAACAAACCCTTATCATTAGATTGTTGTAGGGTTGCAAGCTCTGCAAACAATAGTTTATTGCTATTTAATAAAAGCTGTGGCAGTGGTGATATTATCGTAATTATAATGGTAGTTATTACTATTACAGGGATCGTATATCTTGACATATCTTATTTTTATTCCTCTCCTCCCTACTTTTCTATGCGAGTATCCTTTTTACGTATGTGACTTAATATGTTTCGTCATTATAAGGTATTGAGTAACTTTGTTAACTCTTCTAAATATGCAAATGTCAATGCTTTTTGATAATAAATCCAGTTGATATTGAAGATATAAGAACGGACTTTAACTCCGAGGCTCGTAGACTGCCATGTGATTATCAATCAATCAATCAATCAAGTTATTCCGAAACCGTTAGTAATAGAATGATGAAGAACACTTCATTTCCAATCCCAAACCTTTCCCTCGACTGTTCCGTCTTCCAGGTTTGCTTCGTATTCAAATACGCCAACCATATTATTAACAAAAGCAAGTTTACCTTTTGAAAATGTTCTGCAGAACACGGAGCCACGGTCAGTTCTTTTTTGACCGTAGATGTGATCTATATCCTGTCCTGTCCAGGTTGCAGTTTCAGTGCCATCTTTTGTCATGAGAACTCCTTGTCCTTGTGCATAGAACACTGTTTGTTCTCCTCCTGTGCCTTCGCTCGGTAGCCTAGGTATGCTCAAACATGTTACTCTAAGGGTAATCTCCGTTCCCCTCAAATTCTCTATCTGCGAAATAGTAGTTTCTATCTTTGGTATTCCTTCTTCAACGTAGTACTCTAACATCTGTGACTTTTCCTTTAGCTTCATAAATTATCTCACCTAACGACATGGAGAGTAAAGGTAATAGTAGCGTATAATAGGTTCTGTTTATTGCGACTACCTAGTTATTCCCACTCGCTTTAGTTTGTTGTTGAATTAGCAGCGATGTATTAGCAGCGATCATCTATCGGTGCTAGCCTTTATGAGGGGGAGAAGAATAAGCAATAAGTTAGGTGAACTCATGTTACAACATGATGGCAAAGCTGGAGACGTTAGAGTATTAAATGCACAACTAAACAAAAAAGAGATTACTGTAATAGCCGATGGAAAAGTCAAAGGTATGGCTGTAGCGATCGTTGTCACTTATTGGAACATAATAAGAGCTGATGGTACCTATTATGGTGAGGTACAAGGAATAATCACTCCTAAAGAAAGAAGAAATGGCGGAGCTGATGATCAAAGTCTTTGTTTATGAATATGGTGTAGGAAAGGATTCTGGACAAACAACATTATGGAAAGGATCTGCATTTTATTATGCAAAAAACTATGGATCTAAAGAGAATAAATTATCCGCTCTAAATTACGCGGTAGGAGTATTTTTGAGACGGAAGTAGATGATGTATCCGGGAATGTTATACAGAGAGTTTGGGAATGGAAATAAAAGGGAAATGCGTTTGGTGATAATAAATGTCATTGTCTTTTTGCTGTTCTTCTGTTTTGGCTTACGGTTGCCAAAAATCTAGACATTTAGATTATTGGTTATCTGGTTATCTGGTTATTGGTTATCAGATTCTAAAGATAATTTTTCGAAGTTTTCACATTTGTGGTTTCATAGGTCATATATGCTATGATTTTGGATCTTTCTCCCTTCTTGTTATATTGCAATGCTTATATGTTAAAACCATGATTTATTTTCTTTTTTTTGTTCGTGTTCCTTCTTTTTGGCCACCGTAAGCCAAAACAGAAGAACAGCAAAAAGACAATGACATTTATTATCACCAAACGCATTTCCCTTTTATTTCCATTCCCAAACTCTCTG
>DATDFS010000224.1:0-3457 GCA_036522495.1 Nitrososphaeraceae archaeon
ATATATAGTCAGTAATTATTGATATACTGTTCTTTGAAAAACAGAAGCAAGACTGATATAGTTGGGCTAATCTTGGAAGTGGCAAATGTGGGAGGAGCTACTAAGACAAAAATAATGTACAAAGCCTTCCTGTCTTCTTCACAGTTGAAGGAATACTTGGCAATGTTAATGGAAAATAGTTTGTTGGAATTTGAAGAAGAAAGACAATTCTACAGAACAACGGAAAAAGGGATACGTTTTCTGCAGATGTATGCTCAAGTTCATGAAATGATGCCTATTGAAAATGCATGATACAACCTTGATGTTCAGATCAGATTAGATCAGTTTTGGATGGCATTTAGGTAACAGTAAACAATCAGAGATCTTCCATACCGAAATTTGAATAGCATTGGTTACATTTGAACTTCTCTCTGCCTGGATTTCCTGAGACCACTTCAAGAGCACTTTTTGTTTTACATCTTGGACATCTACCGTATACTGTTTTCTTTGGCAATCCTGTGTACTAGCTAAACGGCCTATTTAGAATTATGTAATTTGTTTTTCTTCATTTTCGTATATACGCGAACATCAAACTTGCTAGTCGCCGGAGGCTTAATGAAAAATATACCTGGCCCTGCTTAAGCTACTGATTATTTTATAATCCTTAGGTCATAGTAAGAATTGACAATCTCATTGCTCCTTGTTTCACTTTTCTATTTTAGTTACACTCAATTCATGGCCAGTAGCATCCCTGTGTTCTATTGCAGTTTCTTTGTCCGGAAAATCTTGATTGCATGGATTACAGCGGTAAGATTCCTTCACAATTACAGGTAATGTGCAGTAAAGGTTAAAAAAGTTTCAGCGATTGACTAACCGGTTCAGAGGAATGGAAACGGTCAGAATAAGCGCTCGGAATAAAATAAATCAGTACGTTCAGTCATCAATTGAGATTCAAACCCATGAACATTAGAGTAGAGTTTGATATAGATTCGGATTATCCACATCTTTTAAGAATAGCATGAGTTCCTAAGATTTATCAGTTAGTTATGGTCTCTGACTATTATTATTATGAAATATCGAAGCAGAACAGAAATAATTGCCTTGATCTTGGAAACTGCTAATAGTGGCGGAGTTAATAAAACAAAAATAATGTACAAAGCACTTTTATCTTATCCTCAGCTGAAAGAATATTTATCTGCCCTGATAGAAAGTGGCTTACTAGACTATCAGGAACCTATGCAAATTTATAAGACAACAGATAAGGGGAACCGTTTCTTGCATGTATATAACCAGCTGAGTGAACTGATCACTACGAAAACTAAGAGATAATATCCTTCATCGACTATCCACGCTCGTAGATTTACATCCATTGCTTACTATAGAGGATGACAGATCAGATAAATTGAGGACAAATACGGACCGATCTATTCGATAGAAAATTTCGAGGCATCTATTTTTGGTTGCGGGTATTTTAGTTTCATGTTATCTAATGTTTCGACGACAATCTGTGCCACCACCCAATTGCGGAACCATTTTAAATTTGAAGGCACAATATACCAAGGTGCATACTTGGTGCTACACATGTTCAAGACCTTTTCATAAGATTCCATGTAATTATCCCAGTATTTCCTGTTTTTAAGATCGCTCTCTGATACCTTCCAGCGTTTTGATGGATCCTGTAATCTCGCCATGAGTCTTTTTTTCTGTTCATCTTTACTAATATGCAAAAAAAATTTTAGTATCGTGACATGATTCTCTGATAAGTATCTTTCAAAATCATTGATCTGTGTATATCTTAGGGTCAACTCATTCCTTGGAATCAAATTATGAACGCCAACTTCAATGACGTCTTCGTAATGAGAACGATTAAAAATAGCTATTTGACCTTTTGAAGGAACTGCCATATGTACACGCCAAAGATAATCATGGGAGAGATCTTCTGTCGTTGGAACTTTGAATGACTTTGCGTAACAACTCAGAGGGTTTAGAGCTCCCATTACATGGCGAATTGTTCCATCTTTCCCTGATGCATCAACTCCCTGAAGAATAATCAGAAGAGACTGTCTATTATCTGCATACAGCTTGTATTGTAATTCAGACATTCGACTAGAAAAATGAGTGAAATCCTTCTCCATATCTTCCTTCCTTTTGTTCACATCATAATCAAACCATTCCTTTAACTTCAACTTCCCTGCCATTTTTCCTGGCTTTACTAGAAATTTTCGACTCAATTCCATCGCTAATTCTAGCCATATGTATCTTGGATTTAAATTGATTAACAAAAGCTTTTAATTGTAATCAGCATATGAAAAATACCTTCACAATAACCTCGGAAGGATCTGTCTTTTTGCTACATATATTACAGCAATGATAAAGTCTAACATAAACTTCTATAGCCGATGTGATGGATGTACAAGTTGAAAGCTTCAAAAACCCTGTGACTGGAGAGGAACAACAAAGGCTCAAATAGCTCAAATAACAAGACATCCTAGTTTTAGCCATGGTAAAAATCGTTGAAATGGATGAAAATGTAACACTAAAAACACAACTGGAACAAGACGTAGGTTCAGTTATTGTGATAAACAAGTTTACCGTGAAACTCGAGGATATCGATCAGTTCTTAAAGTTATTTGCCACTACAACAGAAATGTTCAAGCAGCAGCCAGGATTTATCTCTGCTCAGTTGCACCGTGGTATTGGTGGTAGTGGAACGTTCTTTAACTATGTAGTTTGGGAGTCTGCAGAACACTTTAAACAAGCTTTTAATAAGCCGCAGTTCCGATCGAGCATGGCCGATCTTCTTCCTAACGTTATAATGTCACCGCATCTATTCAAGAAAGTTGCAGTCCCAGGGATTTGTGTTGACTGATTCTATCGTATGAACTACAGATTTACTTCTCTAAAGATTAATGACAATATTTTTTCCTTGTATGTATGTAGATATGTCTAAATGTAGATATAAAACTGTTATTTTGTTATTATGTTATTATATGATTATCATAATTGATTATACTGTAGGAGCAATTCCTCCCCTCCCTTGATTTCAATTTGCGGTAGTTGACTAGATTAGTGATTCATCATTATAATTAATTACTTTCCTTCTTTCTCATCCAGCCTTCTTCTAGGATCATCTATCTTCCTTTCCATCATCTCTATAATTCTCTGATTAGTCCAATCATAAGTCATGCCAGTCTTGGAAATTAAAACTGTCTTATTACTAGATATTCCCCTCTTTGATACAAACCTTCTTACAGATAGTGATTTATCAGATTGTTGTAAATGAATCTTCTTTCGTCTTCGGTGAACGCATCAGATGTAAAGCTTTTCTGTTTGTTGAATTTGTTATCGATATCGCTTTCTTAGCCGGCTTGTTATCGCTTTCTTTATTATCCTCGATATCTGTTATAGTTTCTATGCATATGTCTCTGCATCCTGCTAAAGCACTAAGGTATTTAGATCTCCTGCTTTTTAGTCCTCT
>DATDFS010000225.1:0-11030 GCA_036522495.1 Nitrososphaeraceae archaeon
GTGTATGAGTCTGGGTTCTCATGTCCCACGTCTTTAGCCTTTCCATAGTAGAACGCATAAGGGGATCTATTTTTTGTCCACTAGCATCCCTATCCGTTCTTCCGATTATTGTTGATAAACCCATATCATGTCGAGCTAACGACGTTGACATGCCTGTTCTGCTTCTGTTGTTAGATCCATATGATTCTGGAAAATTCTGCGGTTCTGGCTGGGTTTCTAAAATCTTGTCTAAAAGAACCTGGCCGCAATTGCTACATATCGTCTCACCAGACTCAGTATCTGTAATTATTTGATTACTTCCGCAAATGGAGCATACCAACGCAGCATTAGAAGATGGAACAGAAGTTTGTAGCTTCTGCGAGTTAGAAGAATATTTTTTCTTGTTGTTCAGGTAACCCTTATTGTCATAATCGTTGAATTCTGAAATTAAACCTAGATATCTTACCATGACTAACTATAATACAGTAATTATATATAAATACGTATGTTACCCATCAGATAGTAGATAACAATGTGGTAAGTGTTTTTACTAACTATACAAAGGTAACTATATAAAAAGAGGATGGTTTATGATACCTGTGGAAGCTACCAGACGAGTCACTACTGTTAATACTGCCATGACACAAATAATAAATCCATCGGACAAAATTGAAACGAAGTCTTGTCCAATTAATAACACATTTAGAATAATTGGCAAAAAATTTACAATTCTGATTATTAGAAATATGGTAAACGGCAAACAAAAAACCAGATTTAACCAACTACTAAATTCTTTAGAAGGAGCCAATCCTAAAACTCTATCTGCAAGACTAAGAGAAATGGAGAGATTTGGATTAATAAAGCGTAAAGTATACGCTCGTGAAATACTTGTAAGAATAGAATATTATCCAACAGAAAGAGGTCTGGCTTTACAGCCAATTCTGGACATGATGGCGGCATACTCTATGAAGTACTGTAGTAAGGATGTATTCAAAGATGCAAAGTCACGGGAATTCAAGGACGATTATGGAAGAAATATTGCTGAAATTCCCGGCAAACCATCCACATTCTTAGATGTGTCTACTACAATATGCTATATCTATGGGATGCATATATGCTAACAAATACGTAGCAGGCATGTATTTTGAGAATCTTCTGACATCTAGATAAGATACCAGTGTTTCTGCAACATAATTTATTGCTGAAAATAGCAGCGCCCTCACAATTATTGGGATTCATCAGGAAGAAAGACACTGAGAAGACCACGATATCCAAAGATCTTATTTCCCTGTCAAAATTGCTAAATCGGCTGCAGATAAAGAGTCATGGTTCTTTCACTACAAGAGTTATAACAACTATGTTGAATAAGAATACTAGTTAGGTATGAAGTGGTCGTATGAAGGGAATATAGGAAAGTCCTCAGCTCTCAAAGCTAAAGAGATCGGTGTTATTATAGGTAAAAAGATATTGATTCTGACATCACAAGCAGGTTATGTAGTAGGAAGGATTATTGTTATTCTGTTCAAAAAAGCAAAGGCTACTGGAAAACAAGAAGGTAAAGAAATTGCAAATATTCTAAGACGACTGGCAGTATTCTTGGTTATAAAGACAAAGACTACAGGAAAAGAGAATGCTATACAGTCAGGGCATTTACTAAAAAAGCTAGCCAGGATAACTGGTAGAAAGGCAAAATCTGTGGCAAAAGATGCAGGTGCGAAGTCAAGGCCATTATTAAAAGAATTAGCGATCATCATTAGTATAAAAGCAAACAAGGCAATCGAACAGACCAAACGGGGAATTAAAGCTGATATGAAAGCTACCAAAGCCAGCAATCTAGCCAAAATCTCAGAAGAACTGCCTGAAATTGTTACCAAAAGGGTGAATTTGAATGAGAGATTAGCACAAGAAGCAAGGAAAGAGACTGGCGTTGATTGTGAAGCGGCAGAACTTAATTCGCTTGCGATTGAGAATAGACCGTATTATAGCTCCAAACTTCCAATGAGTCCAAAAATTGTTACAAATAGAGGTTGTATAAAAGTCAATGGCAAGAGCTTTGGTTTAATACAGATAATCCAAAGAAACTAGAACCAAGGTTAGTTTTGGCGACAGAACTCGAATATCGGGACGCGTCCTCTTTGTAGCACGTTGTCTTGTAAAAGAGGCCACTTACTCATTAGTTTACGTTATCGTATTTTTAATTCTTCTCTTTCTTCTAAATATTGCTTCAGATTTTATATCTGTTAAAATGAAGGAAAATACCGGATTGAAAGCTGTGACAGCAGCAGGAAAGCTTTCGAGACCGTCAGCAATTTTTAATATAAGACTAATATCGCATAGATGGTTTGAATCTTTGACGGTGAATTGTGCTGTTATTAGTCCTCTCTCTACATCTTCAAACACTCTTCTTGTAATCCACATGGCATCCCTTCTGTCTGCGATAACATGTAGCTTCATTTCTTTTCCTATCCATTGTTCAGGCAGATCATTCAAAACATAGAGAATGTGATCATTGATTTTTTCTTTATTGTCATCACGGGTTGTCGTTACATATTTTGGAGTCGATGCTGTTTGCTCTGATGCTGATGATAGTTGGTGTTCTTCCAAATACTCTTCTTTAGACTTATTTTCCTTAGGATCTAGTCTTGATTGAGGTTCGGTTACTTCTTCTTTAGAAGATGATAATTGTTGCTTTATCTTTTTCTGAAACCAGATCTTAAAATCCATAAAGTGTGTTATTATATGATAGAATTATTAATGTTAAGTTTTGCTGCGATAACTGTATTCATTAGAAAAGCCTTATGCATAGAGGTATAACAGATTTTGATATTCTCTATTCTTTCAGTTTTCGATAACTTACTTACGATTCAAAAATTGATTGCGTAGTACTCTGGCGGCCGATCCAAACTTCTACCCATATAACCCCTTATCATAACTACAAAAATGACAAGACGGATTGATAAGCTATAGATAATAACTCTTTTTGGCTATTACTCTTATGATATAGTAGTTGAATCGGCTTTCAGACTCCAACAACAACTTCTCTATCCCAAAACAGGCACAAGAGTTGAAGGATAGAGTTCGTAGGGACTCGGAACGATATGACGAAACATTTCGAGTTGGAGTGGAAGTTGAAGGATGTTTGCTGGATAATAAAGGAATGCCTGTTAATGCTGCTCCATTAATTGAAGAGCTAAAGGGAACCACACATGAACTTGATTTCGAATATGGCATATGCCAGTTTGAATACAAAACTCCACCAACTCCAATGGACAGCCTCCTTGATCTCAATAGTTTGTTTGAAGAATTTATCGAACACCTGGATAGAGCAGTCCAGAAAGTATACAAGGGAAAGGAGATGGTATTTCCTGTATTCCTTGGAGCCAATCCATCTCCACAGATATTAAATGATGATAGTTACAGACTGATAACCGATAAACCACGGTATATCAAGCTCGCACATTGGCAAAGGGAGATGCCTGATGTTGAGATTGAAGGTCACAAATTTAAAGCATTACAAATTCCATCTGCCATTCAGGGTTTTCATCTTCATCTCCAAGGACAGAATCCTTTCCATACAGCACAAATGTTCAATCACATACTAAATTTGATACCTTCTGCCATTATACTCGGAGCCAATAGCCGGCTCCTTGCAGGAAGGATATTTTCTATGCACGAACCACGAATTCACCTATACGATCAGTCAGAACAGCAAAATTCAGGCTTTCCAACTATTACTCGATATCTGGATGGCGTTGAAGACTACATAGATTATATCACTTCGCGGGATAAAATTATTGCGAAAGATTATTTTGAATTAGAAAAGGAGAGGCATGACGATCTACGAATTCGTTTGAACCTAGATTTTTACCGTGTTGAAACCCGAATTATGTCTGTACAACCTACTCCTAAAGCATTAATGGCTTTGACAGAGTTCTTCATAGGTTATCTTTACAGAG
Organism: Nitrososphaeraceae archaeon; assembly: GCA_036522495.1. Classification (GTDB taxonomy): domain Archaea; phylum Thermoproteota; class Nitrososphaeria; order Nitrososphaerales; family Nitrososphaeraceae; genus Nitrososphaera_A. Next base: position 3,936 of record DATDFS010000225.1, read on the forward strand.
CTATTCATGAGGATAGGCAATTACGACCACTCTCTTCGTTAAGAGAAGAAAGATTATCCGTAGTCAGATCTGGATTTAATGCCAAGACGCATTTTAACATAATCGAGACAATAAGAAACCAACTGGACTTTGCACGCAAAGGGCTATCTGATTTGGGTTTAAAACCGGAGTTTCTCGGCGTATTAGACAGTAGATTGGAAAGTAGAAATACCCCTGGAGAATACGTAGCGAAATTATGGCAGGAGAAGTTCAACGGTTCTGTAGAACAAACAGTTTTTGAAGTAATATCTAATATCTGGGAGAGGACAAAGAATAATCGACCTATAACTTAACGCCATGGTTTCTTGTGTCATCATTAACATGTTTTATATGGTTGATATTTGTCTTCCTAGATGAAGGATATTATTGAAACTAAGTGAATACTATTAAAATGAACAATGATGGTGATGATGATGATGATGCTATTACAGACCTGCAGACCCTGATTAGACAGCCTAGCGTTTCTGCAAAAAATCAAGGATTGGTCTCATGTGCTCAAGTAGTTGTACAGATAATGCGGAAAGCTGGAATTGACTCTAGACTTCTTTATCTTGATAATCTTCTAAAGGCAGAACAAGAGGATATTGATCCTCCTTTTCCTACGTCACCGCCATTAGTCTACGGTGAAGTTAAATCTAAATCAAATCCCAATGGAAAGACCATTTTGTTTTACAATCATTATGATGTTCAACCAGTAGAACCAATAGAACTATGGGACGAAGATCCTTTTAGTGGAAAAGTTGCAGGAAACTTTATCTTTGGACGTGGTTCAGCGGATGATAAAGGCGAGTTAATTACTAGAATCAAGGCAGTAGAATATTATTTGAAAAAGACTGGCGATGTACCTTGTAATGTTAAATTTATTGTCGAAGGTGAAGAAGAGATTGGAAGTATACATTTAAAGAAATACCTTAGCCTGTACAGAGAGAGATTTGAGTGTGACGGAGTTATATGGGAGAGCGGCTTTGTGGATGCTAGCGGCAGATCGATCATTTCTTTAGGGCAAAAAGGTATTCTGTCTGTCGAAATTATCTCAAAAGGGCCGAGTAGAGACGCTCATTCAGGTCTTGCGGTTTTAATTGAAAATCCAGCATGGAAGCTTGTTAATATACTAAATAGTATAAGAGATGATAAAGGAGAAATTTTGATAAAAGACTGGTATGAAGAAGTAAGGGAATTTACAATTGAAGAACTCTCATTTATTAACAAAGAACCATTTGATGAGGAGGCATTAAAGAAAGAGTACGGTATAACTAAATTTCTCAACAACGCCAAAGGCATCGAAGTCAAGAAAGCATTTGAAGGATTTCCTACATGCAATATTTCTGGATTAGTATCAGGATATATTGGTGAAGGTTCAAAAACTGTACTTCCATCGATAGCTATTGCAAAATTAGATTTTAGGCTAGTCCCAGATATGATTCCAAAGATACAAATTAAAAGGCTCAGAAAGCATATCAAGGCTTACAGGTCTCAGAATAATGATAATTATGATGATGATATAGATGTGAGGTTTCTAGATGGAGAACCAGCGTCTAGAACACCTGTACATCACCCATTCGTAAATATTGTTAAGGAAGCTGCAGCAGAAGTCTACGGCGATGTGATTATCAATGTGTCTTCAGCAGGTACAGGACCAATGTATTATTTTGATAAAATCTTGGGCGTACCGTCTGTTTGTATAGGGGGGAGTGATATATCCAACCGAGCTCATTCGCCAAATGAATATATGAGAATCGATTCATTAAACAAAACCATAAAGTGTATCACAGTTATTTTAAAGAAATTTGGTGACATAAATTTGAACCTGAATCTTTGGAAATAGGATACTCTAAAATGGAACCATTATCCCCAAGATAGTGATGGAGATAATTGCTGCTGAATATAATAAACAAGCTAATGTTGTTCTGTTATAGATGGGAGGGGTGGAAAGAATAACAGATAATCGAAGCAGGATCATAAAGGTGGCATTATTCATGAATTCAGAAAGGCGCAAACAACACCTCCAGAAAATAATTCTGGCTATTTTTTCTGCATTATATCCTAGAATTTATGAATCGATACTGAAATCCTCCCATAAATATGGTGACATGTATTTATTTACTGCAAATTGTCGAAATTTACAGTCTTGATGTTTTTATTATTATTATTAGATTAGTATGGTATGCATTGATATAAAATTTTATTTTAGAATCAAAGTTATATTGAGTCTAGCTATCTGAGTCTTTTTTTACATTTATCTAACCGTTCACTTAACTTAAAGGATTTTGTGACCTCTTACTTAGTTGAGGATGAGGCATCATTTGCGTTAGGTTATTAATGTTGTTAACTATATTCATCAAATAAGACATCATGTCAACAACAAATAAAACCCTTCCAAATTTGATGTGGGTTGAAAGATATCGTCCAGTAAAAGTAGAACAAGTTATCGATCAAAAGGAAATTGTTAATGGATTGAGAAACCTTATTAAGAATCCTTATGAGATTCCGCATCTTTTGTTTGCCGGACCAGCCGGGGTAGGAAAGACTACTGCTGCCCTGTGCATTGCAAGAGAATTACTTGGAGAAGAGTGGCAAAGAAATACTCTTGAACTAAATGCGTCTGACGAAAGAGGGATCAAAATGGTTCGTGAAAGAGTGAAAGAATTTGCAGCGGTCATGAAGCTTGCGACTGGCAATAAAGATGATATGTTTTTTAGAATAATTATCCTTGACGAAGCAGATGAAATGACATCTGAAGCTCAAACCGCACTGAGAAGAATCATCGAGGATAGCTCAAAAACAACACGCTTCATAATAATCTGCAATTATCTGTCACAGATTATTGAGCCAATTCAAAGCAGGTGCGTTGTATTTCGGTTTAAGAGATTGCCGAGGGAGGATGTTGTAGGCTACTTAAAAACGATCTGTGAAAAAGAAGGGGTAAAATATGAAGAGAAAGCACTCTCGCAGATTTATGGTGCCACTTCTGGAGATTTGCGCCATTCAATCAATATTCTTCAAGCAGCTGCAGGAATGGGTTCTGTTTCAATCGCCAACGTTGTTGCCTCAATAGGAATTTCGGGTAAATTTAAAGTTGGAGAAATTATTAGATCTGCCATCGCTGGAAAGTTCAGTGATGCCAGGATCAAATTGCTCGAATTAACAAGTGTATATGGAATGTCCGAAGGTGATTTTCTTAAGTATGCCAACCAAGAATTGTACGATATGAAGCTAGACCATCTCGATGAATTGGCAGCATTAATGGCAGAGTATGATTACCGACTTGCAGTAGGTGCGCATCCTGAAATTCAATTATCTGCCTTGCTCGCACAGCTGGGAAAATTGGGATCGAAGGAGAAATAGAGGACAAAGATATACTCGTTTCACTAGCTCGAAATATGCCTATTGTTTACCCTGTACAACCAGCCAAATTTGTTTTATTTTAAGTAGCAGTCAGGAAAATGCTGTGTTACCAATTCCTGCTTTTTTGTCTTAAATTGTAGTTATAAAGAAACCAACAAACCAAAACAGCACCATAAAGAATAGGAAGAAAAGAAATACTTCCCGTATGCTTTTATCTTGTTTGGATAATTCTAAAACTTTACTTTCTCTTTCGATGCTTGAAAGTCTTTTGCTATTACCATTACAAAGAACATACTATGCTATAGGCATTACCATGATACATATTGATACCATCAATACTACCTTGATATCACTTGTTACCATTGGCCTAGTACGAGTACGTGTCATGTAGAGTAAGATTATACACCTATCTTATGTCAGCTGACAATTTTACGACTTTGCCAAATCTGCCAATATACAAATCTGTTTATTATTCATTCGCATGGTTCAATCCCCATCTGGATCTCACTTTATCCTCCAGTCTGTAGAAGATCAGTCTATCAAACACAAAACCGATCGCAAAGATGGTGATCATGGATGCAATTATTTGATCCATGAGCTGGAATTCCCTTCCAACAAGTAGAATATGACCTAAACCTACTGATGCTGCAATCAGTATTTCAGCTCCTATTAATGCATGCCATGCAAATGACCATGCTTGCCTTATACCAACAATTAATGATGGCGTGGCCGCAGGAATCATTACAGACGTGAACAGTGACATACCACTTGCGCCCATATTTTTGGCGGCGCGAAGATAGATTGCATTTATGTTACGGATTCCGCTATAGGTGGATAGCATAACCGAGAAAATCGAGCTCAAGACTACCACAAACAAGATGCCAAAATCATTTAATCCAACTAATAGAATTGCAAATGGCACCCATGCAATACTAGGGAATGACTGTAAACCCACGGCAAATGAGCTCATAGTTTTACCAAAGTCTCTGAATCTTACCATTAGCAATCCAGTTCCGACACCCAGAATAATAGAGATTGAGAATCCAGCAACAAGTCTCCACATTGTCATACCTATGCTCATAACCAATGAGCCATTGAAAAGCAAATCTGCGAAAGACTGAGCTACCATTGCTGGTGATGGGAGCGAAACTTTGGGAAATATCCCAAAGATAAACACTATCTGCCATACACCTAAAAATGCAGCAAGAAATAGTATTACATGGCCTATGTCTTGAATGTCGATCCTTTTACTTCTTGCTTTTTGCCTTTTTGTTCTCCCTTTAATGGGCGACCATCGATGCAATTTCCTTATCTCCAATTTCGCCATCGTTAGAAATGCGCAATTCTCGGAATTCTTCTATGATCTTTTTGTAATGGGATCCATAGCGACCGTCTATCTGCCACGCGTGTGGAAGATCGATCCTACATTCTTTCTTCATACCATGTGATAACTGATGAATGTAAGCATCTACAAATTTTGATAAATCTACTATTTCTATAGAATTCATCGCAATTTCATTTCCCTTATCATTAAGCATATCTGCAATTTCTCATATCGTGGAGCACAACGCAATATAACTTAGTACAAACATGCAATTGAAACCAGAATTATGCAAAATTAGCATCTATAAGTAAGTCATGAGGTAGGACATTAAGGACAGCTTCAATTACAGATACTCTTTGTGAGGCAGATACAGAGCCAGATGACTTGCTGGGTGCTTTGAACTCGTTCTAGAAAGTAATTAGCATCAATCGCTAATAATGACTTGTAAACCATAATGCAAGAAGTTTTCAGTCACATATTCTTAAATATTATTTCGTTTTCCTTTTGATTTGGCACGAAATGGGCTACCCACATGAAGGTAATAAAATAGATTGTAGTGAAGATGCAAGTCTGAACATTATTGAAGTTTTTACACAATGAAATGACAACATAAACTCTGATAACAAAAACTTCCAAAGCTAATTTTGAATTACTAAAAGTGGCGCCCAATTCAGAGTTCCTTTTATAAGATCAAAGCCAATCAGACTGAATCGGGTAATAAGTTTTCCTTCGTGTATCTTCAAGACTGTTCTTCTCCATCACTAATCCTTGTTGTTTTAATTCCTCAATTGCGTTCTGAACTGTTCGTCGGGGCAAATGAGTGAGGTTAATTAATTCGCCTTGTTCTACAGGATGCTTTGATTTTATTATGTAGTAAATAAATTTAGAAGCAGGCCCACCTTCTGGCTCCTTATGAACATAAGTTGATACACCATAAGTTGCTTTTGACAAGAATCCTCTTCTCTGTGATTCGACTAATGGAACAAAATCAGGATGAATCTCTGCTAAATTCACACGCTGTCCAAATTCAGCAATTAAAGAAGATTGTTGGGATTCAAGTGGTGCTTCGAAGATAAAACTCATAGGTGGATATTTTGCAGTTAAAGCTCCTATAAAATTCCATTTGACTAGGCCTTTTTCATCATAAATGCCTACGGCCATGCCTTGATTGGCTTCAAGTATCACTTTGTCAGATCCTATTTTCACTGCCTCTTCAATCTTTACTAAAGTTTCGTGGACTCCAAGCTGATGTCTAGGATCTTTTCTTCCTACTTTACAATGGTATTCAAGGTTATTCTTTGATTTGACAGCCTGTGCAATCTTTTCTTTTTGCTCTATACTTAAATCAATACTGTTCTCGCCTATCTCTATTATGTCAAATCCAATTTTAGCTGCTTCTGCTGCAAACCTATCAAAAGAGTTTTCCATGATGGCGTATTCCGTAATAGTACTTCCTGTCGATACAAGGACGTCAAAGTCGTGGTAAAATTTTATTTTCCTTTCTAGTATGGTTTCAGGTATTAATAATGGAAACGCCCCATAAATCTTTACCACATCTATCATCGGGGACAGAATCTCAAAATTATCTTTATCTATGCCCTGCAGCTTGTCAACAATATAAGTTAACCCTTCTCTTCTTGGCTTTTTGTCATCTATTCTAGCTTTAACTAAATCGTTGAGCATACAAATTTAGAATCCATGCATGTTTTGCATATGGAACTACTAAATATGGCTAGTTTTTTACTTCAAGATAAATGTTTGCATATAATTTTCTTATTTTGCATATTTGTAAGCAGTAATATGCCTATATTCAAATTACCTATCATATTAAAATGGACGCAAAGCTAAGTCTAGGGATATCTTCGGTTATCATTATTCTTGTGGTTGCAAGTTCTATATTCTATAATGCATCTTTGGGAAATGCAAATAACAGTACTGCGGGCGCAGCTTCAAATGTTTTGAGAATAGGGTATTTTCCTAATCTCAATCATGCCCAGGCCGTCATAGGATTGGAAAACGGAGATTTTCAAAAAAAGTTGGGTAATGATGGTATCGTAGTTGAGCCGCACGTCTTTGGTGCTGGGCCATCTGTAATTGAGGCTTTGTTTGCAAACCAGATAGATGTAGCGTATATTGGACCCAATCCCGCAATTAATGGTTATGTAGTTTCAGATGGAAAAGATCTAAGAATAATATCCGGTGCAGCCAGCGGAGGAGCGGTGTTTGTAGTTAGGAATGATTCAGGTATCAAATCACCTAAAGACTTTGCAGGCAAGAAATTTGCTTCTCCACAATTAGGTAATACCCAGGACATAGCTCTTAGAAAATACTTGCTAGATAATGGGTACAAGACAACGGATAATGGTGGAAACGTAACAGTGACGCCT
>DATDFS010000226.1:0-20070 GCA_036522495.1 Nitrososphaeraceae archaeon
CAGACTTTACAGTGGGAAAGTCATTCTTAACGCCTATATATCCATCAAAGAAAGACATTCTCAACTTGCAGGAGTTATAAAAGGAGGAGGAGGATGTTTATTTTATTTTATTTTATTTTTGAAAATTACATAATCATGATGTATTCTTCCTCGATCATGACCTGTCTTGTGCAGTAGTAAGTAGTAGTATGGTGGGTACCTTCACCGTTTACCATAATATATTGTGTCTTGATAATAGTATATTTCTTTCTTCTTTTTGCCAGAGTAGTAGCAGCTCTTCCTTCTCCTTTCTTTTGTTCTTTGGCCTTGAGATCTCTGTTCTGAAGAGTCAATAAATGCTTTGAAACCTGCAAAGTACTCTTCTTCAACTTCATCTATAGTCCTAGATCCTCTTCTTCTTTTTGTACGTTTATACAATTTCTTTGTTGTATTGGCAACAGGATACACAGTTTGACAAGAGGTTCTAACATGAATGCATATATCCATACAAACATTGCTCTGGTCAAGATCAAATAGAAAACCTGAAAGTGTATATGTTATGTTATGTTATGTTATGTACAACAGCCTATAATACACTAACAGTATCAAGAAGGATCTTTCTTTAACTTTTAGTTTGAACGGTCTGCCAGCAGCAGCACCACCACCACCACCACCACCTACTTCCTTTCTCTCTTCCTTCTAGAAAGAAAGACGCTTTCTTTCATGCTCATTATACGTTGATTCTATTTCTGCATAAGTAGCATTAAATTCTGATATTTCAAGTCCAGTAAATGATCTAGATAACAAAGGCTTCTTCGATAGCCTAGCATAAGACATCAAAATAGCGTCGAATATATGCTGTATAGTGTAGAATATAGCTGTAGGCCTTCAATTACGCAACAGGTCTAGGGTATGTTATACAAGTCCCTTGTTGCCTCTTTCATGCTTGCCTCCCTCCAGTTATAGTTTTGTCCTCAATCCGTCTCCGCAGCAGGACATCATCAGTATATAGACGAGAAGAAGCAGATTGCCTTCTGTATGTCCTCTTCATTCTTCTTCTGTATATCCTAATCTAAGGTTTTCTGAATAGAGTTATTTCTATTAATCACTTTTTGCTGGAGCCTTTTTTATTATAATAAACTGACCTGATATGATTGAATTATTTGAGAGTATTATCTCATTTTCACTCTCACTGTTGTATAATGTGGTGAAATTAGTGTTGATTTTGGTCACTATCCCATCATATTTTTTGGATGAGTCTATTACTTCTACATGCTCTCCTTCAGCAAAAGGCAGTTGCATATGACGAGACGAAACATCCTTTGTAATCCGCACATTCCCTTGTACTATTGCATTATTTGGGACTGCGTATTCTGTTCCTTCTTCAGTAGATATTTTTGTGTAAATGAAGTTTATTTCATCTACTCTACCGCGGATTTTGTCATTAACTATATAGATCGAATCACCTATCTTCGCAGGAAAAGTCGTCAGCATAAGTCCAGCTGAAAGCATGTTTCCAGCTATATTAGATATTCCTATACCCACAATTATGGCTGCAACTCCTCCCCCTACTAGGATAGATTGAGGGTCTATATTCCATTGATACATTAGGGTAACGATCGCCATCATTGATATGATTATAGCTATGAAGAATGAGACACTTGTAGATAGATGAATACCTATCCTTGGAGTCATTCTCTGCAGTAATCGCCTTATTCCTGTAATTAGAATAAACGATATGGTTATTGTAGCAATAGTCCCTGTAATTTGGACGTGAACCTGCTTGATTCCGATGTGTGGCTCCATAATTGCAAAAATATTGAGTCCAGCCCAAGTTGCAGCAACAAGCAAGAAAGTCTTGACAGCGAAAATGGCAAATTTACTCCGCAATGCAGAGTTCGGATAGAGGGTATTTTCATGGTGATTCTCAGCTGAAGATTGTGGCGGCAATGAATACCTCGCGCAGTGGTGTCGTATAAATACTTAAAACCGTTTACCATCTTTCGGTAAATACGTGTCTTTTTTTACCTCAATATTGCTTTGTTGCATAACTAAATAAATCGCGAAATATTGACTATTTCAATACAGCTTATCCCTAATTATCCTTGAGTTGTGACTATGAAGCCATATATTTCTGCTGTTATTGACTGATAACAGAGTTATGCAACAAAGCACTTCAATATTATAAATATATGCAGTTGTAATTATCTTTATAGAAGCTCAATTTGTCGTGTCGAGTAAATATTTTGTATCCATTCTAATACTAATACACATTATGAGTAAATCTATTACTCTGTGAGACCAGAGATAGATGCTTTTATAATGAAACCGGGCCATAAGAAATTGGTCTCGAGCTGCGCGTTAATAATTGCAAGAGTGCTGCCTACAGCTCTTTCAGTAGAGATGCTTAAACCCGGAAAACCCTAGGCAAATAACCTGATTTTAGCATGACCCCTGCTGTTCTTATCATATGTAATGTTAAATCTACATAATCGATTAAATTATCCAAGTCCGCATCAATGAAAACAAACACAGTACTTCTATTAATCTATTAACGCCTACATAAAATTCTTATTTGCTATAGTAACTTTAGTGGTTGTGAACTCTTTCTCCTTCTTTGAAAATGCATATCTTCTCATACGGTCGGAATCATTCTATCCTCAAAAAGAAAAGACTCTATATCTCCCGTTTCCAGTTTAGATTGTTCTGCTAATCTCGAGACCTCATGAATATTCCTGTTTACACTTAGGATTTTATTGATCGTTGAACGCTGAACTGAGTTCAAATATTTTTTCGTACCAGCAACTTGATTGTATTATTCCACTTGCAACTAATATGCCTTCAACTCCTAGCTGCAGGGCAGTTCTCACATCACTTTCATCTGATATCCCAGCCCCACAAATAATCTTGGTAGATTTTGAATATTTTGCTGTTGCTTTTACTGAATCTTTTATAATTTCTGGAGATTCTTTAGATACAGCTTTTCCTGACCCTATTAATTCTGGAGGTTCAATTGCAACAAAATCAGGCTCTAATTTTGCCATTTCTGCAGCCTCGCGTGATGTTTGAGCACATACTACCGAAGTCATCTTTAAGTGCTTTAAACGGTGGACCAGATTGCTGATAGTGTTATGATTCAATCTGTGTTCGCTATGGTTAATTAAGGATCCAGTAGCCCCGTACGATCTTGCCAACTCGGGGATTAAGAATCCCGTGGATTGACCAATCTTAGCATCATCGACATGCTGACAGAATACCGGAATGTTAACTTTGTGCATTACCAGAGCTACGGAAGGATGAGGCGGGGCTATGATTATTTCCACATTTAATATATGAGCAACTTTTTGAGCTGCTAACGCCAGACTAATGGTTTTGTCTGCAGATATCTCCATGTAGTTTTTAAAATTAATAATGAGCGGTCGTCTCAATCCCTTTTCGCTCTTTTGGCTTTGTCGCTGCCCTCAGAGTCAACCTCATCCATGTCTTTGAACTTTTCGTTTAGCTTATTGATTCTAGCTTCATACCCCTTATTGTATTCCAATTCCTCAGGGACAAGTGTGGCAGGGTGGATAAATCCTTGATTGCGCATTATCATTGCTCTTTCAGCTGCCCACGTCCTTTGTAAATCCCAGTCTGCTGTACCAAAGCCATCATGTGGTCCAGTTAATCTACCATTATGCATACTGAACACTAAACAAGACACAATTGGTATAGAATAGTTCAGGCTTGCCGCTGATTTCATCTTGACTGGCATAAGGGGCATATGATGGCTGCCTCGAGTATTGCCTGCAACATAGTGTGGATCATTAAATGCACTGCCGGCTTCCTCGGTGGCTGGGAAATCTTTCTGTGTTCTCACAATTGCTATCGGATCATCCTTACCGACATAGGTTCCAGCAATGTTATGTAATCTATCAGTCGACGCAGATACAATTTGCTCACCTGCTGAAGATATTACAGAATGTACTACATATCTGCCAGGATACATCAATGCTGCTTCAAGTTCTGCTTTTTCGGACCATAGTCTCAAATCCGCAATTTTTCCGTTCATCACATCCAGTACTCTGAATGTTACGCCCGAGGCAAGCTTTTCATTAATGAGGAGGCCTGTATTACTTCGAGCGTCGACAAATATCCGCCATAGTGGAAAATTAAAAGCGCCAGGCTCAGTCTTGTCTGCCGCAAATATACAAAATACCTCGCTCGGACGCTCGTCCATGTTTATTTCTGCTACACCGGGACCCAGGCCTTTTATATTCCCTGAAAAAGCATCTTTAAGCAAATCTTGTCCTGCACCATATAACCCTTGTTCTTTAGCAGTCTTGGTCCCTTCTGTAAATGCATCCCATGCAAGCCGGTGAATTTTTTCATTTTCTTTACCCATATTGTGAGTCATGATAATATGAATATCATCACCCGTGTAACCAACATAATAGTCAATTAACAGATTTTTTGCTCTTTTAGTAACGTAATTTTTTACTACTTCAAAAAGTTCGTCGCTCGGACGCGTATGGCCGCCAATTCCTCCAATGTCTGCTTTAATTGCTGATACAGTTATTCGCATAACGACAATTCATAAAATGAAGTTTAAAAATATTCTGATATCTTCACTCGATTTGTTACGTCTTTCCTCGCATTAGATATTTGCAGGGTGGATAGAATTGCCTTCCGATAACTTTCAAATTTAAGGTCACTTGTAGTTATAAAATCAATAATTCCCTACATTCTTTATATCATCCGTATTCGATATAATATTTGTAGCGTTTTTCGACCTCCTTATTATTTCCTGAAAGTATCGCTTCGATTTCAACAGACAAGAGTTTTTCAGCATGGATCCTCAATCGATCTGATTCTGGATCTTGAGGGTACGCTGACAGGGTGTATTCAAAATGTTTCATAAATTCTACGACCTTAGTTCTAAATTCATCTTTTGAAGGATGCTTGTTCTTTGTTATCTTAAACCATGTTGTTGCACAGGCTGTAGAGTATATTTTAGCAAGATCTTCAATCAATCGATCCATCTCAAAATAATCAGTCATCAAGTCATCACTTAGTTACATTACTTAAAACCATTCGTCAGGTCATTTGGATTCAACTACAAGATCAAATGGTTCAATTGGAAAATTTGTCTATCGAAAGACAATCATAAAGAGCATTTTTTTTATATCTTCTGCAAGGATATAACATTTCTTTTGAATATTCAAAGTTAATGAGCTTCTCAAGAGTGCTGGAAAACCAACAGGATTTTCAGATCGTGGAGATGATAGGATCGTCCAATCCTTTGTAGGCAATAGAAAATTTTCATGCTCAATTTGTACCTCGATCCAAAAGTCGAGTCTGTGTAAGTACTGTTTGGCCTAGCGAATTTAGAAAGTACGTTCAGTTCTGAAGATAGTTGTCTTAATTTAAGGAATTATATATAAAATGGCATTGGCTAAGATATGCCAATTGACAGGATACGATAAACAAGAAAGAACAAAGACTACCTCGCGTTATTTATCCTCTGAAGAAGAAAATAGTCTTCATGGGTTACACACTTACGGTTCTAAGTACAAAGAATCTTCAAATATTACTCACGAGAAGAATAAGGTATGGATTGAAGCTTATGGTTGCTCAGCGAGTAAAGCAGATTCTGAAATGATAATTGGACAATTGAGAAATTGTGGCTATGAATTAGCTACAGACGAAAAGGAATCGTCGATAAATCTTGTTGTAACATGTTCCGTTAAGGAAGCGACCTCACACAAGATGCTTCATAGAATCAACAGCTTAGCAGGATCAAACAAACCCATTGTGATTGCAGGATGTCTTCCTAAGGCAGAGCAAGAGAAGATAGAGACTCTATTCCCATCTGCTAGTTTACTCGGACCTCATTCTATTGACAGGACGATCGATGTCGTAAATGCTGGCATTTCTGGAAAAAAAATTGTTGCTCTTGAGGATTCTCTTTCGGATAAGATCAATATTCCTAGGATACGAATAAATCCAACGATCAGTATAGTAGAGATAGCAAGTGGCTGCATGAGTGAATGTACGTTTTGTCAAACAAGGGTAGCAAAAGGTCGAATAAGAAGTTACCGCATAGGAGATATCTTGAGACAAATCCGACATGACCTCATGGATGGTTGCAAAGAAATATGGCTCACATCGACTGACAATGGATGTTATGGAAAGGATATTGGATCGAATCTTGTTGAGTTGCTCAAATCATGTTGTAAGGGAGATGGCAGTCACAAATTCAGAGTCGGCATGATGAACCCAATGCATCTTCCTCCGATGTTAGACGAATTATTGGAACTATATGCAAATAACGACAAAATCTTCAAGTTTTTACATATTCCGGTCCAGAGTGGTAGCGACATAATATTGAGAAAAATGAAAAGAGGTCATAGCGTAAAGATCTACCGTGATATGGTGAAAGCGTTCAGATCTAAAATTCCAGAGCTGACAATTGCAACTGACATAATCGTAGGCTTCCCTTCAGAAACAGATGAGGATTTTGAAAAAACATTGAGCCTAATAAAGGAGACAGAGCCAGACATAGTAAATTCCTCAAAATATAGTGTTAGGCCTAACACATCTGCCGCTAGACTCAAACAGCTTAGCACAGAGATAATAAAGAAACGCACTCAGAAGCTTCATTTGTTGATTAACCAAATCAGTAGGAAACGGAACTCACTATGGAAAGGCTGGAAGGGAGAATTGATTATTGACCATATTGACAACAACATTATAGAAGGGAGAAACTATGCGTACAAACCAGTTGTGGTCTCGTCTACAAATCTTTCTTCTTCATCATTCGAACCAGAGCGTCTCCTTGGAGCCAAGGTTAAAGCTCGCATAGAAAACTACTCAAATAATTCGTTACAAGGATATGTTGATCGAACAATATGAAGATAGAACAAGCTTAATTCTTTTATACAATTTACATTTTAGTATTTAATCAACTAGACTTTTAACTAAAGCATCATGTCATAGGTCGGGGAACCTGTTCATGCATAACAAGATAGTTGCTGACAATAATAATCTTGAAATAAGACAACCAATCATTATAGTTGGTATTGGCGGAGCAGGGAGCAAACTTGCAGTTAAATCTAGCAAGCTGCTTGGATGCAAGTGTATCTTAATAAGCCATGACAAAGAAGATTTAGATGAAAATCACGACACTATTTTGATAAACTCTAGTTCATGGATCAATCCGTCCACTTACAAGCTCAGATCTTTTGCCCAATCTTCAGCAAGCGAAATTCGGTCAGCTGTCAATGAATCTCACACGATTATTGTTATTGCGAACCTTGCTGGCAGAGCTGGTACTGCAATAGCGCCAATCGTATGTAGAGAAGCGAAACTGTCATCTGCTAACACTGTAATATCGATTGTGATAATGCCATTCAAATTCGAGAAGAACCGTATATTCCATGCTGGTATTTCATTAAAAAGAGTACGCGATTTATCAAATGCAACAATAGTTATAGACAATGACGCACTCTTAGATAATAATCCCGATTCTTCCTCTCAAGAATGTTATGAAATTACTAATCGATCTGTTTATGAAGTAATATCTTCAATATCTAAAGGATATATCAAACCTAATATGAGCTTGTTAGGTATAAGCAAAATTAGTGCTGTCAACGCGGAATCATCGGCTCGTGATTCGCTAGGAATGTTGTTAGAAAGCGTAGATCCAACATCGACAAGGAGAGCGATAATACATGTAATTGGTGGCGAGGAGGTACCAATCGGAGTACTCAGTTCACTTGTAGGGAATTTGCAGGGCGTATTCAAAGAGGGAACTGATACCGCGATTTCAGTCTCATTGTCAAATTCAGATAATCTCGGAGTTCATTTAATGGCTTCGATTGAGGGCAAGACCAGATTCGACAAATACGATCCGATTTCAGAACTCATTCCTAAAGAGAATGTGTTAGATTGGGACGAAATGGACTCTGCTCCTGATATCGAGATCAAAATTCCAGATTTAGAATAATGACATTGGGTTTGGATTATTGAATGTGATATAATACTGTTAGGGACGCTCGAACAAAATTACTCCTAAATGTTGATGATGTTGGATACTATTTTCAAGAATGGGTCTTGACTAAGAATACTACACTAGGTTGCAAAAAAACCTTGTCATGCTTCTATAAATAAGGACTCTTGGCATAATTAGGCTTGACGAGTAAGCAAATAACTGTCGATGAAAAACAGGTAACTTTGGATAGGTGGCTCAGAGACAGGTTTGTGGACAAACTTAAAGAAGCATCATTAATGGTGAACAACACGGGTAAGCCTTTGGTATTGTACCGAAATATTCTAGAGGAAAGTGGGACTGCAGTACAAGAGGAAGTTGGAGTGGTTAATGAAAAATACGTTGTTATCGATGTATTTACTTATGGCGGTTTTCTACCGGCAAGTTTTCAACAACAATATGTATTCACACTATATGATTTTTCCATATGGATAATGCGTAGAAGCGGTGAACTGTTCTTTAGATGCATCAACAACCTAGAAGACATGTTACTGTAGGATATAATTTATTTAATTAATTTATCTACTTCGTGACACCCATACCTTATTTAATTAATTTCTATATCTTCTATATTTATTGGTCTCCATTTGGTCAAAATTATTGTTTTCTGTTGAACAGTTAAATTATGCATTGTTAAATAGTGAAAACTGGAATATTTTGATGGTGCTTTTTTGACCATCAACATTTCTAGACATATGAAGATATTGATAGCTGAAGATGAGTATGATATTGCATTGTTATACAAGATGGCGTTGGAAAAGAAAAGTCATAAGGTTACCATTACTGAAAATGGCGAAGACTGTTTAAAAATTTATCATGAAGAGTCTCAAAGAATAAGATATAATGCCTCTGGGCAAATATTAACGTATGATGCGATAGTTCTTGATTATAAAATGCCGAAGATTGATGGAATGGAAGTCGCTAAAGAAATCTTAGCGGTAAATCCACATCAAAGAATAATATTTGCATCTGCCTACGTAAAAGAAACACTCTTAGATTCAATAAAAAAGTTAAATCGAGTCGTCGAACTCATGCAAAAACCGTTTGGAGTGAATACATTACTTGATACTATAGAAGATAAAGAAGTCTATTCTGAATTACACAGCCTTAATGTCGACGTCGACGTGATTAAAGCAATTAATCCTACTCATGAACAGATCACAGATTTGTTAGAAAGATTGCGTAAAGTTCAAAGAGGCAGAACCTTTTAGTATAGCTTATGTCTTTCTTGATCTCAGAATTGTGTTTGTGTGCGCTTCGCTGGAATGCAATATTGGCTGCTCCCATTTTGCAGCTGAAGGATTATGCTATTGCAAAAACCCGATCCAATAATTAAACCATTCTTCGACAAGGTAAAAAAGCACGTTCTCTCTCTGTTGAAATCTCAAAGCGGCCTTACTATTTGGGTCTTGAAGCGAACCCTTGAATGAATGCAAGCAGAGTTGATAAGCAATGCAGCTCTAGCAATCCTTTATACGGGCCAACTCGACCGTTCGATTGGCGATGTTTCACCCAACTATGAGGGGTGCAGAAATATCAATGCTATCTCCAATAATAGATGAGAAGACCGCGGAGAGAAAATCAGATAAAACTCGAGTATAGAGACTTGGCCCCCAAAAACATTCAAGGTTAACAAGGCTAATTCTCCACGACCGATTTCAATTCCTAAGAAAGGAATCAGTTACCTTATTTCCGAGAATACTTGTCTTTCATCATATTGCCGATGAGCTATGTCGATTCGCCAAGCGCGCTCCTGACTTATCCTCCACTCCCGTGAAGATCTTGCCCAGACAAAAAGCATTCTGGCTGTTCTAGGTAGGGAAGTTGTGACCGTAGACGGGACTAACTACTGCCGAGTCAGCGCTCTCTCAATCAATTTCGCGATAGCTATTCATATCCGCAAATGTAAAGTCAGCATCATGCAACCTAGCGTCGAGTGCTAGGTCGCTACCGCGGTGTCTCGAGTCGACACTGAACGTTTCAAAACAGGCCTGATATAGAGAGGCATATACACAATTCTAAGTTTATGAGCTCTTGGATCGCCAGGTGCATCGCAATCTAATTTATGTGACTGACAGGGCCAACTATCCCTGAACAATTCTTCACCGAGTATCGAAGTATAATATAAATCTCTAGTAATGATAAATCTCTGGTAATATAGGAATGGTTGCAAAGAAAGGGGAAATGTGATACTGCTGCGGAAAATTACGATCGTCGCAAGGACCTTGCATCAGCAGAAAACACCTCCTGCTGGTTCCGTCGAGCTCTCGGAACCGCATATCAGTAGTGATTCAACCGAGGCTTGTTCGCACTGATCGTCTATGCTTCTTTATTATTTGGTGTTTCATGAGAAGTAGCGGCCGATTCTGCCTCCTTCGTGACTTCATACAAGGAGACAATGACTGTCTCATCTTCATCCTTTACCATCTTTACTCGTACTTTTCTTGGAGGATTCGTCTTCCCTCTGCTCCAAATTTGACTGTTTAAATCTTGGTCAATTTTTATATCATCAGTTTTCATGTGCCTTTTAGCAAAGTCTTTGACTATGTTGATAACCCTATCTGTTCTCCTGTATTGCGGTGTTATCCATGCCTTTCCGAGATTAATTGTATAAAGACGTGTCATATTTTCTTCAGTATTTGACATTATATCACAGCCCAGTCGTTGCCTTAGCCGACCTTTACATCTGTTCTACGCCACAATCTTCTTTTTGGATTGGTCCTTACCTTTCTGTGTGTTCTAATTATAACCCAAGCTGGTACTGGCCTATTTTGTTTCGTATGTTTCAATAGCCGTTTCTTCCGGGAGGTATTTTTGCGGGCAGCCATTTTTGAAATATTTAACTCGATCCTATTTTTAAGTGTTGGTTCTATTAATATTATCTTTGTATATTTACTCGCAGCTTTAGCTTGGCACACTTCGAAAGGTTAGTTCCCATCCTCTGCCATAAGCTACAAGTGCTATCGTAGATTCCATCTTTAACCCGACTCTTCTTTGCAAATCGTTCCTTTATTGCACCAGCTATAAGTGAAGATGTTACATTAATCCTATTGCTATCCCAATAACAATATCAGTCGTAAGTGCAACGCCACCTACACTAGATACAATTCCCAAGGATGTATGTACTCTATCACCAAATCCAGATACTAGATCTCTTTTGTAGCCGATTTCTTTGATATGGGTTCAATATCTCTAGTTTGTTGGCCTCTTTCAAATCTGTAATTTATAGCATGAGGACTTATGCAAACCCTTATCGAAGCTACAGGCTCGTAATTCACCTATATTCATAAATCCTGGATAGTCTTATAAAAGCAGAATGACGAAGTGTAGACCGTTTGTTATGATAGTAGACCATTTCTCAAGCACTTTAGAGATAAAAATAAAACACAGCTTGAAGTATATCAAGTTCTTTCCTGAACTTGAATAGATAGGTGTTGAATGTGTATTATACTAGGGTTTCACTCGCTTTAGCCTTGAGCTTAGGATTGATACTAGGCATCGCTGGAGGTATGACTCTATCCGCGTTCACACATACAAACATGGCAATCGGTGGCTCATCTAGGTTGGCTAGTGCACAGCCAGCGAATATAATGGACTCCTTTTCGGCAAGGGGATCAATAAGTTCCCTGATTTACCAGACCCGCGTAAACAATACGTCAGATATAGTCGCTGCAAAAAAATTTATCCTATCAGGAGAGTGGCTTATTCAAGCGAACAAAGGACAAATAACAGTCTTTGTATTCAAGTTCAGTCAGGCCCTTGACGATGGGATGCGCTGGCATACGCACGAATTTTTTAATTTCACGGCTAACAAAAGTACAAGAGTTCACTTGACTACAGATAATAGTGCAACACTGTCAGGTACTGTTGATATCAAATTAAATAATACTGTTGTGTGGAAAAACATAAAATCAACAATTACTATATTTAAAGGAAACACAATTGTCATCGTGCTAGATGATAAATCTATAGGAGACCATTTTAGAGGTCAGCCGATCTACGGCACTATCGCAGAAATCAAGAAAGGGTAATAAGATCTTCTCTTGATTGCCTGTTCTTACTTTCTTCTTCAGTCGGACTATTCGTTGTATCATGGTATAATAGAGTGGCCTCCATGGGACTCATTTTTCGTCCGGTTTTTTGATTATTAGAACGTGTTAGAGTAAAGGCATGTTGGGTTTTGAGTTTATTGAAGCACTTTTTCTCTTTTATCTTGCATTTTTACTGGTTATTTTTGAAGAACCAGACCGAATCGCCCCTGCTATTGATAATCGTCTTTGAACTGAACATCTGGACCTATCATCTTTTTTAATTCCAATAGTGATCGGTAAGATAGGTTTAAAAAAGTAAAAGTACAAGGAATTGAGAATGGAGCTGTAAAGTTGACGATGGCAGATAGTTCATGCGTTTTCTGTTCGATAATTGATGGTTCTCTTCCTGCTGCTGAAATCTATCAAGATGAGAATTTTTTAGTGTTAATGGACAAATACCCAATAAACATCGGACACACGCTAGTTATTCCAAAATTACATTACGATAATTTACTTTTAATGCCTCCAAGAGAAGTCGGTAGATTATATTACGTTGTAGCTATCATTGCTGAATCGGTCGTCTCTTGTGTTAACGCAGCTGGCTTTAACGTAGGACAAAATAACGGCAGAGCTGCTAATCAAATTGTTCCACATGTGCACGTCCATATTATCCCTAGGTTTGATGACGATAGTCCGGACGGCAAATGGCCTATAAGGCGTGTTGCTTCTCATCACGAGCTTTTAGAAGTTGCACAAAAGATAAGACTCCTCCTGAACACATCTCTTGTTCACAACCGGATCCTGAATTTTAATATGTTATATTCTGATGGATGGAATTTGAAATGAACTTCTGTAATCTCATTCTATTTTCCATTTTTTAGATTCTGAACAGGTATACTTGTAAGATTCTTAGTCGAGTTTTTGTTACCGTATTCATCCACTCCCTGGTTTCTTGTTTTGGTTATTAGGAGACTGATCAGAAAAGATTTTGAGATCTTGTGGACTTTTCATTTTATTCTTGTATTCTTCAAGATACTTCTGTGCTTCTCTTTTTGTCTCAAACCTTGCTTCTCCTCTGAACGAACCGTTTTTGTCTATGAGACTAATAGCGTTCCAGCTACCATTTTTGCCAAGCTTTTTCACAATAAACATCTCTGCAATACGATAGTCTATTAGCTACATTTATTTAATAAGTATTCTATTAATTAGATTATAACTTCATATTTGTTGCGGAGCGTAACAATGGTGAAGTATCATAACTACATAGCTTAGTCGTTGCCTTAACATGTCTTGTGTTGGGTCGATTTACCAGTTTAATTAATATGAAGGAAATCCCCGATGAATTTATTGCGTTTAGCTGCGCTTTATTCCGGGGGTAAAGACAGTACTTTCTCTATATTTAAGATCAGAGAGCTTGGCCATCAGGTAGTACGCTTAATTGCCATGATTCCGTCTGCAGACGATAGTCTTTTATTCCATTATCCAAACATTGGGTTAACACATTATCTTGCAGAAGCTATGCAAATTCCTCTAACTACATTTGCCGTAAATAAAGAATCTAAAGAGGAGGAATTTCAAGCATTGGAGCAAGCAATAATACAAGTTAAGTCAGACTATGACATTCAAGGAATAGTGCATGGGGCTATATCAAGCAGATTCCAAAATGAATTATTCAGAAGAATTTGTTCGGATAATCAGCTTGTGATGTTCACGCCTTTATGGAATGCGATACCTTTACAATATATGTACGGCCTTTTATCTGAAAAATTCGATATTAAAATTGTAAGCGTCTCTGCAATGGGATTGGGAAAAGATTGGTTGGGCAAATCACTTGATACAAATTCGATATCTTTATTGGAATCATTAAGCAAGAAACATGGTTTTGATTTAGCATTCGAAGGTGGCGATGCGGAGACATTGGTAGTGAACTGTCCATTATTCACCAAAAAACTTGATATTAAGAAAGCAGTTGTTCATTGGGACGGCCAGCGGGGAATATTTGAAATATTGGAAGTTACATTAATACCAAAATAAGCAATATGCTTGATACTCTAAGAACAGGCCTTAGAAGTGCCCTCAAAAAGATTGTGGGAGCGACAGATATCAATGAAGAGTTAATTGATTCGATCTGCAAAGATGTCCAAAGATCATTACTTCAATCTGATGTCAATGTAAAATTAGTTATTTCAATAACCAAAAATCTGAAGGAGCGTGCAATAAATGAGAAACCCCCTAAGGGGCTCTCAAGAAAGGATCACATTATTACTATTCTCTACAGCGAACTCGCAATGTTGCTCGGATATAGCGGAGAAACAATCAAAATCGTTGAAAAATCACGGGAGTCAGACGATAAGGTCATTTCGTTTAAACCGGGTAAGCAAAATATTATTTTAATGCTCGGAATTCAAGGTAGCGGAAAGACAACAGTAACAGCCAAACTTGCTCGTTGGCTAACTAGGCATGGTTACCGTGTGGGAGTAATTGGAGCAGATACCTGGAGGCCAGGAGCACTTACCCAATTAAAAATGAATTGTAGTAGAATCAATGTTGATGTTTATGGTGAAGAACAAAATAAAGATGCCGTTGGTATTGTTACTGACGGTTTGGAATATTTTAGACACGAAGGTATCGACATTATAGTTATTGACACTGCTGGCAGGCATAAGGAAGAAACCAGTCTTTTAGCAGAAATGAATAGCATGTACAAGGTAGTGAAGCCGGATCTTGTACTGCTAGTAATAGATGGAACCATTGGTCAACAGGCCTATAGTCAGGCTAAGGCATTTCATGATGCAGCTTCTGTAGGAGGTATTATCATAACAAAGCTTGATGGAACTGCGAAAGGGGGTGGAGCTCTTGCATCAGCTGCCGCTACGAGTTCCCGAGTAATGTTCATAGGAACAGGAGAGCGTATTGATGACCTTGAACAATTTTCTCCTACTCGTTTTGTGGGAAAGCTGCTTGGAATGGGCGATATTAAGGCTCTGCTTGAAATGGCTAAAAGCCTTGAATTACAAGCTGATGAAAATCAAACAAAGAGATTACTAAGCGGCAAGATATCGATTGAGGACTTCTATGCTCAGATGGAGAACGTTGGAAAAATGGGATTTAGAAACGTTATCGACAGCTTACCTGGATTGTCAGGGATGATTAAAGAAGATGATCTCGATGTTCTTCAAGGAAAAATGGAAAAGTGGAGATTTATTATTCAATCTATGACAAGGAAAGAGAAAAAGGATCCTGACCTTATTAATGATTCTAGACGAAAGAGGATAGCAAGAGGTGCAGGAATTACTGAACACGATATTAAAGATCTGATCAAACAGTATAATAACTCTAAAACGATGATGAAACAGACGAAAGGAAGGCAAATGCAGGGAATGCTCAGAAAATTTGGTTTCGGTTAAAGTCAAAAAAGAACACCTGCTATCAAAACGACTAGAGAAGGATTATATCCTGTGCGATTATTGCTTTTATAGACAACTTAAACAAACTAAAAAGATAATAATAAGAAGCAAACGAGAAAAAAACTCAATTGAGTGTTACATTTGTTGTGGACTGATGGGCGATCTAGATAGGATAATAGAAAAGATCGATACCTCTGTGGTAAAGAAATACGAGTTTGATTCTTTTTTACTAGGAGCAACACTGCCCACTAAAATGTATGAACGTGAAGATCAAATCAGAGCAAGATTTAAGGTTCAAGGGAGAGAAAGCATAAAAAAACAATTTGTAAAAGAGCTCGGTGCTAATTTTATGAGAAGCACCAAAAAGAGGCTCGAACACCTTATCCCAGACATCAGAATAAATGTTGTTATCGACAGCAAAAACGACATCTGTGTCAACGCGAAGACGTCTCCGCTAATTCTAACTGGCCGCTATGTAAAGAGGCAACGAGGGTTACCGCAGAAAAAAGTTAAATGCAATAAATGTTTTGGGACAGGATGCGCTGCATGTAGTTTCTCTGGGGAATATATAGATTATAGTGTAGAGGGCCTAATAGCAATGAGGCTATTGCTAATGACGCATGGTGAGAATCCAAAGTTTTTATGGGTGGGAAGCGAAGATCGGGAAAGCCTGGTTTTGGGAAATGGTCGACCTTTTTTTTTGCACATCTCAAACCCAAGAATCAGATCATTAAAGGCAAATCTAAAATTCTATGCAAACGGTATTTGTGCTACAATTAGCGGAAAGCTGAATAGCCTACCCGAAGTGCCTGTTCAATTTGTTACAAAAACAAAGATCGTTATACATAGCCGGACCAAAGTATCTAAATTCGATCTAAGAAAGTTAAAAATGTTAAAGAACTCTATAGTAAAATTTGAGATAAAATCCAGACTAGTTACAAAAAAAATCTATACACTCAGGACGCGACAAATCAGTGAGAAAGAATTTATCCTTATCATATATGCTGATGGTGGATTTGCAATCAAACAATTTGTTGGAGGACAAAGATACACTGAACCAAATATTTCAGAAATTATTGGCACTGAATGTGAATGTGTATTATTTGACATTCTCGATGTAAGTATACAGTAACATTTTTTTTAGAGCAAAGTGTTATAAAATTAACTAGATTTGCCTTTTAATCCTCTTACAAAATTGGAGTACGCTAAAGACAAAGGACAAATTCCTAATGCGGTATATCAATTGATAATAAAGCGTTTTCACATTGTTGCAGACGGCATCAGTAGGATCGAAAAGGCATCCGGTTTAGACTATCCTACTTATTACGTTGAACCAAGTCTCGTAATAACAACTTCAAAAGTTGAAGACGGCCAGTTTGGGATTTTCTTTGCGAGGACTGTTCCAATAATAGGTGAAGATAATCATCTTAATTTTGTAGTCCAGTTAACTGCTCCTCTTATAGCCTATGGTCTAGTAGGAAGCATTCATGCCATTTTAGCACATGAATTGATGCATTACCTAAGCTTAATAAGTAGAGTTCTGAAGATGAATGTAATTTCAGAAGAAATACCAGAGTCGTTATTTGAAGAAAAATATAGAGATTTTGAGCATCTGTTAGAAGCACGGGTGATATTCAAACATGACCGCTCATTAATTAATCACATCGACAAAAAGTTTCCCGAAGGATTTACGGATCCGAGAATGGAAGAAAAGGTGCTGGAACACTGGATGAATAAACACCTTCCAACTACTATTTTGCCAATTGATGCTAATATTGTGAGGATACCAATCGAATTAATGGCGAGGTTACGGGTCGATCAAGTAATCAGGGAAAAGATTATTCAATTTGAAAATACTAAAGTAAGAAGCAAAAAGTCTAGTGATTATGTCTAGTATTTCGAAAGAAGATCGAAAGAATATCGAAATATCTGTAAGGAAGATAGCAAAAAAACACAAGGTTGTTGGTGTGTGTCTATACGGTTCTAGGGTAGCCGGTTATGCACGCCCTGAAAGCGACTATGATCTCATCATAGTGTTAGATGATTATGCTTACATTCTTAAATATGTCTATCTAAAAGAGGCGGAATTAGAACTTTCTGCACTTGTAGTGGATCGAAATTCCTTGGAAAGAGATGCCGAGTCTGCATTTCTCGGCGAATTTGTAGTTGGTCGTTTATTGCACATCTATGAAACAATTACAAATGCTGAACTATTTAGGAGACTCGAAATAGTCTACAAAAAACGAGTGATTTTGGAGGAGATATCTGATATTGTTAGGTCTACAAATATTCTTAGTACAGAAATAACTTTTCCTTTGGAATATATAATGTTCTCAAAAATTAGACACAGGAGTTTATTGTATCGGAATGCTCTTTATAGTTTCTATAAAACCTATACCGGACAAAATTCGGTGCATAATATCGAATTTGCACTTAACGGTTATCAACAAGCTTTAAAAGAAATATTGGAAGTTGACAATGAAATGTTGATTCTTAGATCTCATGGCAACTTAGTCCAGATCTCCGAAAAACGTGTTGACGTTAAGAGATCGATGAGGGTTGCTTCGTTAAAACTAACAAAAAAATTCCAAGAATTTACTTCCTATATTATTCACGCTTATGCAGGGAGACATACCCTCCAATATGTTGTAAAAGAAGCTGAGGCAAAAATCACACGCCAAAAAAAATACTCGATAGAATTACCCAAGTTTATCTCAACTCCCAGGGAATGCTATTGGAAATTACCAGAGGGTCTTCTGATAATTGATGATAAAGACTGGTTGGATACTATAGCAAACTCAAACGGTTTTTCGAGATACGTCATTTCTAAAAGGTTTAGGTTGGGAAAAAGTACTAGCGTTGTACACACTATGTCAGATCCTGATGACGATAGTCGCAAGAAAACTATCGTAGTGAAGAAGTTAGCCAAATCTAAAGCAATAGGGTGGTCTGCGTCAGCAAGGAATTATAAAGTTGATCCTCTTTTTAGACTTAGTATTGAGTATAAAGCTTTGAGATATATTCGATTGTTAGGATTGAATAGTCCTGTTATCGAATCTGTTGTGCTAGGAAAAAAGATACTAGTTACTGAATTTATAGAAGGTATTCTGATGTCGGATATCATGAAAAATTGTTTAAACAGGAATACTATTGATGGGCTTGGTTGGATCAAAGTCGCTGGAGAGAAAATTGGCATGATTCATGCAGACAAATCAACTCTAGGAGATATAAACCCAAGTAGTCTTATAATACGTAAAGGTACCTTATACATCACTGGAGCCGAACAATTCGGTTTTAGGTCAGGGGATCCAGTTTGGGACATTGTTTCTTTTATTGGCCGAGGATTGAAAAGAACAAGCAACACTATTATAGCAAAGCAAATAGTAAAAGAGTTCTTAGCGGGTTATTCACAGGAAATGAGTTTGGAATATATGAAGAAGCTGATCAACACAAAACACTATCTGGAATTATTTTATCCTCTTCTCACACCAACCGTAGCCCAAACAGTAAAGAAAGAAATAAGCAATTTTGTAGCTAACTAGTACTATTTGCTGACCTTCTTTAACTGCTCTTTATGCATGAATTCCGTAAATCCACATTTGCCACATGTATGTCTATCTCTATGTTGAGCCATGAATACACCCTTTCCACATCGTGGACAATCACGTCTGTTTCTGGTAACTTTGTCACCCTCGATAGTATAGAATTTGTACATGGTCTCTTCACGTAAGTTCGCGCCCTTTCTATCTACCATATCTATCTACCCGATCTTGTAGTGCTAGCCTTTGTTTCCGCTACAGCAGCCTGTTTTGCCTTTAATTTATGTGCTTTTTCTTCGTCTATCAATTTTTTCCGTTCTGCTTTGGGCATACTCCTCAGCAATCTAAATCTGGGTAGTTGCCTCAGTTCGTCTTCGGTGTTGTAAACATAAAAGGTGGCGACGATATCAGTTTTACCTCTCTGACATGTCATTATTATAGGAATAACCGTCTTCTTGTCAACGTTAAGTTGCTTGGCAAGTAAATCAGATGCATCAGTTCTTTTTATTCTTCCAGCAGCGTTTCTCAGGACCGTTTTAATTTCCCGTCTACTGAGCAAAGAATTCTTGCGATCCTCTAATGTAATAACTTCCAAAGCCAATTTGTAAATTTTCTCTTGAAACTCATATAAATATTTCCATGCTATGTCGAGCGTTCTTGGAAAATGCGGGCCCGGTGGGCTTCGATCCCACGACAACTGGCTCCGGAGGCTAATGCTTTGTCAATCAGCACCCTGTCCTGACTGGGCGACGGACCCGCCTAGGATCTAAGATCCTTCTTATTTAATCCTAAATACATGCAAGCAGAAATTGCTTTTTCCTCAAACTGTAAGCATGTGGACGCAAGTAATCATTATCACTATGAATTATGAGGAGGTAATAGAATAATAATTGTATGTTATAAGTAATACAATCAAAAATTTACATATTGCATCTACATACTCTACTTTGATGCATGCTCGACTGTGAACTCCAATTTTTCCTCGTATAATGGACCCCGAGCATTGGCGAGTAAGAATAACGAAACAACAATCACTAGACCTCTTGCATAATTGAAAGCCTAGAGCTTTATTTTCCATCGATCTA
>DATDFS010000227.1:0-3063 GCA_036522495.1 Nitrososphaeraceae archaeon
CTCTAAAGATGTTTACATAACATTCGACAAGGGGTGAGTGTGTTTTGGATTATGCTCCTATTATTGTAACTTTCTATATATCTGAATATTCATATCTGTTTGGCATCAACAAAGGATCTCTTCGCATTCAATCTACCAGTAACGAATCAGATAAGACCAAAGATGAATTATTTACGGAGGAATGTGATTCAGCACTACTACATAGCTAATACTTTACATCACTACTATTATCTGCTTCTCCCCATCTTCTGAAAATGTTATGTTTGATTCCAAATTGATCTAAAATCTTTCCCACAATATGAGTTATTAAATCGTCAATAGACTTAGGTCTATGGTAAAATCCAGGCATCGCGGGCAATATGATAACTCCTATTTCTACTAGCTTTATCATATTCCCAAGATGTATTTTTGAAAGAGGAGTCTCCCTTGGAACAATTACGAGTCTTCGTGATTCCTTAATGCATACTCCTGCTGACCTTGAAATTAGGTTATCGTCGTATCCACTTGCAATACTTGACAATGTTTTCATACTACATGGAACTATTGCCATGCCGTCAGTTTTAAACGAACCACTCGATATTGCAGCAGCCATGTTATCGTTGTCATAGCATTTTGTAGCGAGTGACTTGACATATTCAATTGCTTTATCGGTTTCAATCTTGATGTTTCTATCACCCCATTTGCTAATAACTAGGTGAGATTCTAGTTCTAGATTCTTAAGAATTTCGAGCATTTTAATCCCATATATAACGCCTGAACCTCCAGTTATTGCTACTATTAATCGCATTAGTTAAAGAGCAATTTCCTTCGGTAGTTATTTAACATGCCGTCAGTAATATGAACAATCTTGGCAAGCCTTAATTTATTATAAAGAAAATCTTATTTCAGAACATGATAACGGTATTTGGAACTATTGCTCTGGACACAACACGCACTCCTTTTAAGACAGGAACAAGGATGATGGGAGGGGCAGCTACGTATGCATCGCTTTCTTCTAGCATATTTGCTCCTACTTCATTAGTTGCGATTGTGGGTTCAGATTTTCCACCCAAATATAGGAATATTCTTGATAATCGGGTTGACACCAAAGGAATCATTACCAAGCAAGACGGTAAGACATTCCATTATGATTCTTCATTTGATTATGACTTTGCGCATAGAATATCTAACAAGACAGAACTAAACGTAATAGCAGATTTCGAACCTGTAATACCTGATGAATACATTGAGTCTGAGTATATATATCTTGCCAATAACGATCCAGTTCAAAACATGAAGATACTAGAATACTTTTCAAATCCAAAACTGACAGTATGCGATACCATAGAGTATTGGATCTTGAACAAACGGGAAGATATCGTAAAGATGATGAGTAAAGTTGATGGCGTGGTAATTAATGATGAAGAGGCCAGACTTTTATGCAAAACTACCAATTTGATCAAATGTGCTAAATTGATAATGTCTTGGGGACCACGCTTTACAATTGTTAAAAAAGGTGAACATGGTTCATTGTTCATTAAGGATGATATAGTTTTTCCTGCGCCAGCATATCCTATGGAGGAAATTGTGGATCCAACTGGAGCCGGAGATTCATTTGCTGGAGGATTTATGGGACACATATCTAAGCAGAACAATACAGATATCAATACAATGAAAGAAGCAGTAATTTATGGAAATGTTATGGGGGCATTTGCTGTTGAAGATTTTGGAGTCCAAAAATTGCTTGCAGTTACTAAAGAAGATGTACAGAACAGATATCAAACGTATCGCAACATGGTTAAATTTTAGCACTATTTGTTTTTATGAGAGGTCGAACAGTTCACACTTCAGGATCAGGGTG
Organism: Nitrososphaeraceae archaeon; assembly: GCA_036522495.1. Classification (GTDB taxonomy): domain Archaea; phylum Thermoproteota; class Nitrososphaeria; order Nitrososphaerales; family Nitrososphaeraceae; genus Nitrososphaera_A. Next base: position 1,841 of record DATDFS010000227.1, read on the forward strand.
GACTTACTAAATTGTGACATGACAATTCATAGTCGTATCTGAAATAAGTGCCAAATTCATTCAAATAACATGAATAATAAAACAAGAATTATTATTATCAGTTTCAGATGATAATAATGATTGTAGTGTTAGTATAGTGTTAGTACTGTCTTATTCTATCTGTCTCGGTTCATAATGTGCATAAAATCAAATCCAATATGATGTAACGTTGTTCGAATCTACTAAATTTTGAGATGATCATAACTATGACAGTAGGAATATGTGTTTCACAATAAAAAAGTCTCTTCATCAGTTAGATCCTAACAAGCTTCAGGAGTCAAATTAGCAAATGCCATATTTTCTTCGATGAAAAGATATTAGTAGTCATATTTTGCTTATGGCCAACATTCAATAAATAGATTTATTGTACTAATCATAATATGGATTACGAAAAATTGTGTCAAGCAGTCTTTGCATTGCATGATGATATACGTTATGCTGGTGTCATAGATGACACAGGATTACTGATTGCTGGAGGTACGCGTGAAGGGATTGATTCAATAGTAGATCAGACTAACGAGGAATTATATTTAGCTCAAACAGTTCTTCGAAAATCAATGAGACAGAGATTTGATGATACAATGGGAAAAGCAAGGTTTGCGTATGTAGAACGTGAAAATATCTCACTCTTGACCTGTTACATGAATAAAAATATACTCCTTATAACCTTGGAGCCTAACGTTGATTCACATACCGCAATAGATATTGCAGAAGATACACTAGAACTGTTAAATGACAATAGTAAACAGAGCTGACTCAATAACGCTGTATCATTCCAAATTTTAGAGCTTGATATTATATGGATATTTGGAGTCTTACTTGACATATGGCGACTAAATATTATATTTTTATTATATTTTCAACTCGAGGTTAGAGGCTATCTTGTCATCTATTTATTTTTATATACTGGTTAATAACAACCAAAAGAGCAATTGTTCAAGCAACCTTGGATCATTCAGATAAAATAATCAAAGAGCAACTACTATTATATATTATATTTTGTTATACTAAAATGAGAAGTGCCTAGAAATGACAACTACCACTAAAATAACAAGAACGTTTCAACAGTTAGGACTTGGTGCTGAAATCCTTAAAGCACTAAAAGAAAATGGATTCGAAGAACCTTTTCCTATTCAAGAGGCAGCTATACCATTGATTTTAAAAGGTGTAGACGTAATAGGTCA
>DATDFS010000228.1:0-14398 GCA_036522495.1 Nitrososphaeraceae archaeon
TCTTGGGAGTTGAATTGTCAATTTTCCACTTGATTGCGAAGCAATATTTGTTATCAGTGTTGTATTATCCTTCTCTACACTAATATTCTTGAGATTATTGCCGTTACCAGTAACCTGATAAAGGACAGGGAACGATTTGCTACCACTACTAACATTAATGGTATTATTACCATTACTAGCAGAAGTCGTTGCAATAAAACGTATGCTTCCTGCATTATTCTCCCCGATAGAGCCTGAAACAGGCTTAGAGTGGCCGCTTATCCCTTCTTGACCCACTTCGACCTTGTGTAACGGCTTCAGAGAAATCACATTGTTCTGTGCATACGTCGTTCCCTTGGTGTTGGCATTAATACCAGCCAATACAAAAGATAGAAATAATATTGATACTAGCGCATATGTCTTGTAATTCATAATTTCGTGAAATTACACCCTACAGGTTATATCTATATTACTATTTTTGTACATAAAATTTAACCTTCTTTGTACTTTTGCCCTTATATCAAGGCTATCTCATATAACAATCAAATATTCTTAAAATTATTAATTAGTTTCTTTACTATTTCTTAGAATACTTATATATTATAGTAATAATAACAATAAGTTCAGATTTGGTCGGAAGCATTGTTATCCAAGCCTTGCCTTTTTGCGACAGAAAATTGATAGGAGGACTAGGAAGAATTGTCTGCTGAAAAAAAAGTGATAAAAATAACAAATCATGTTTACCAGCCCAAACATGAAATTTTACCTAAGGATGAAGCGGAACGCATTTTAGCAAAATACAACACTAAACCTAGTCAGTTACCTTACATAATGATAACAGATAAGGGTATAGAAGATCTAGATGTAAGACCTGGTGATATTATTAAGATTACAAGGAAGAGTCCCACTGCGGGTGAAAGTGTATATTACCGATATGTAGTAGAGGGTTAGGTATACTTTATGGTAGCCGATTTTATGGACATGTGGCCTATTATTAATGATATTTTGAGAAGAGAGGGAGTAGCAAGACAGCACTTAAATTCATATAATGAATTTATGGAACGTGGACTCCAAAGCATCATCGATGAAGTCGGAGAGATCGAGGTAGAAACTACAGAATATCCCTATAAAATTAGATTAGGTAAGATAAAACTCCAGCAGCCAAGAATTATGGAACTAGACGGTTCGATAACTCATGTTGCACCCGTGGAAGGTCGACTTCGAAATCTAACATACGCATCTCCAATAATGCTTGAATGTAGTATTGTGGAAGATGGTAAAATACTTGAGTCAAGGTTTATTCATATAGGGGATATGCCTGTCATGGTTAAATCAAACGCATGTATCCTCCATAATTTGCCTGAATCCAAACTTGTTGAGTTGGGAGAAGATCCAAGGGATCCAGGAGGTTACTTTGTTATCAATGGTTCTGAGCGTGTAATAGTCGGTCTCGAAGATCTTTCATATAACAAGATAATTGTCGATATAGAGGAGGCTACTGGTAACTTAGTTTACAAGGCTAAGGTATATTCCTCGATAGTTGGGTACAGAGCTAAACTCGAGCTTATTATGCGTCCTGATGGTTCGATAGTAGCAAAAATTCCAGGTTCCCCAGTCGATATTCCATTAGTCACCCTAGTCAGGGCACTTGGGCTGGAATCAGATAAAGATATTGCAAATGGTGTATCATTAAATGAAACCATCCAAGATGAACTAGAACCGTCCTTCGAAAAAGCTGGTGATATAGTAACAAGCAGAGATGCCATCATATACATCAGCAAAAGAATTGCCCCCGGCATGCTTGAGGAATTTCAGATAAAGCGTGCGGAGACTCTGCTTGATTGGGGTTTGTTACCTCACCTTGGTAAGAATCCTGACAACAGACATGAGAAGGCACTCTTTCTCGGAGAGGCGGCTAGCAAACTAATCGAATTAAAATTACTCTGGATCGATCAAGACGATAAAGACCACTATGGTAACAAGGTGATCAAATTTGGAGGTCAAATGCTCGCTGACCTCTTCAGAACCGCGTTTCGGAACTTGATTAGGGACATGAAGTACCAACTAGAAAGATCAGGCCAAAAACGTGGAATCAATGCAGTCGCTGCTGCTGTAAGACCAGGAATCATATCTGACAAATTGAACAACGCCATCGCAACCGGAAACTGGGGACGTGGCAGGGTTGGAGTTACCCAGCTGCTCGATAGGACAAATTACATGTCAACTATAAGTCACTTACGTAGAATTCAGTCCCCGTTAAGCAGAAGCCAACCTAACTTTGAGGCAAGAGACCTACATGCTACGCATTTTGGTAGGATATGCCCTGCAGAAACACCAGAAGGCTCAAACTGTGGCTTAGTAAAAAATCTGGCACTTTCGGCAGTAATTTCTGTTAGCGTGCCTTCCGCAGAGATTATTGAAAAGTTGTATGAGCTAGGAGTGCAACACGTTGACGAAGCTAGTGATAAATTAAGGGGAATTGGGAACAGAATATTTGTTGATGGACGATTAATCGGCTACGTCGAGGATGGTCAACATCTATCAATCACGTTAAGAAACATGAGAAAGACCGGAAAGATTCATCCTCATGTCGGAATATATCTTTATTCATCATTAAACGAGAATGCAACTAACCGACTGTACATCAGCTGTAACTCAGGTCGCGTATTGAGGCCTTTGGCAATAGCAAAGGACGGCAAGGCACTAATGACTCAGGAAATAATTGAGAAGGTTACAAAAAAATTCCTGGCGTGGACAGACCTGCTTTATATGGGCATAATCGAATTAGTGGATGCGAATGAAGAAGAAAACTGTTATATTAGCATGGATCCCAAAAAAATTGAAAACTCACACACTCATTTAGAGATCTTTCCATCTGCAATTCTTGGAGTGGGAGCATCAATCATACCTTATCCGGAGCACAATCAATCTCCAAGAAATACGTACGAAAGTGCAATGGCAAAGCAGAGTCTGGGTTTTTCTACTCCTTTGATGAATGCCAGCACCTACGTGAGACAGCATTTTATGCTATATCCACAGATTCCTATGGTTAGTACGAAGGCGATCAGTCTCCTAGGTCTTGATGATCGTCCGACAGGTCAGAATTGTGTTGTCGCTGTTCTACCTTTTGAAGGTTACAACATAGAAGATGCTGTAGTGTTCAATAAATCTTCCATCGACAGAGGTATTGGTCGAACCTTTTTCTATAGAGTATATGAAGCAGAGGCAAAACAGTATCCAGGGGGGATGAAAGACAACTTTGAGCTTCCGGCATCTGATGCAAACATCAGAGGTTACAGGGGAGAAAAAGCATATCGCTTATTAGAACAAGACGGTGCGATTATGCACGAATCTGTAGTAACAGGCGGAGACATTCTGATCGGCAGGACATCTCCTCCTAGATTTATGGAAGAATACAAAGAATTTGAAGTTAAGGGTCCGTACCGTCGGGATACTTCTGTTGGCGTAAGGCCATCAGAAAATGGTGTTGTTGACTCTGTGATCATGACCCAGTCTGTGGAGGGAGGCAAGATGTACAAGATAAGGGTACGTGACATGCGCATTCCAGAGATCGGAGACAAGTTCGCCTCAAGACATGGTCAGAAAGGGGTCATTGGTATGCTTGTAAATCAGGAAGATTTGCCCTATACTGAAGATGGCATTGTTCCGGATATCATGATAAATCCACACGCATTTCCTTCAAGGATGACTGTTGGACAATTCATGGAATCTTTAGGAGGCAAAGCAGCATCTCTTATGGGCAGAATAGTTGACGGGTCTGCGTTCCTAGGAGAAAAACTGGATGATCTTAAGGGTACAATGGAGAGATATGGTATGAGATATACAGGGAAAGAATTTATGTATGATGGCAGGACTGGGAAGAAGTTTCCCGCTGATGTATACATCGGCGTCGTATATTACCAGAAATTACATCATATGGTAGCCGATAAGATCCACAGCAGAGCTAGAGGCCAAGTCCAAATGCTTACAAAGCAACCAACGGAAGGCAGGGCGCGTGGAGGGGGCCTCAGGTTTGGAGAAATGGAAAGAGATTGCCTCATTGCGTACGGTGCATCGATGATGCTAAAGGACAGATTGCTTGAAGAATCCGATAAGGCAGAAGTGAATGTTTGTGAACGCTGTGGTCTGTTAGCCTATTATGATGTTAAACAGCGAAGGTATATTTGCAGAGTGGATGGAGACAAGGCGAAAATTTCGTCTGTTGTAATTGCCTATGCATTCAAACTGCTACTGCAGGAAATGATGAGCCTAAATGTGGCTCCGCGTTTACTAGCCAGGGAGAAGGTGTAAGGACAATCATTAGGAGTGGATGAAAAATGGAAGAATCAGTAAAAATCCTCGACGGCATAAAGTTCAGTGTTTGGTCTCCCGTGGAAGTTAGGAAGTTCAGCGTAGCAGAAATAACAGCTCCCGAAACCTATGATGAGGATGGTATGCCGGTACAGGGTGGACTTATGGATAATAGGCTGGGAACCCTCGAACCTGGCCAGAAATGTGCCACCTGTGGCAATACATCTGCAAAATGTCCTGGTCATTTTGGCCATATTGAATTGGCGGAACCTGTCTTGCATATTGCATTCATAGATGATATCCATAAGTTACTGCTAATTACTTGTAGGTCATGCAACAGGATCAAACTAAGGTCTGAGGATCTTTCCAAATATAAACAGCTTAGGGACGCCAAGGCAGCATATGCTGTAATCACATTAGAAAATGTGAAGGACGAAATCATCGAGAAGGCGAAAAAAATAAAAATATGTCCTCATTGTCAAAAAGAACAATATGACTTAGTTTTCACGAAACCAACAATCTTTGTAGAAAAAACGGATGCTGGAGAAAATAGACTTCTGCCGATTACAATTAGAGAAAGACTTGTGCATATTCCTGACGAAGATCTGATTCTCTTAGGTTATGACCCAACAACTGCTAGGCCCGAATGGTTTGTATTACAAGTTCTTCCTGTACCTCCAGTAACCGTAAGACCTTCTATTATTCTTGAGACTGGAATAAGATCTGAAGATGATTTAACTCACAAACTTGTAGATATTATCAGAGTTAACCAAAGGTTGAAAGAAAGCAAAGAAGCAGGAACTCCTCCTCTTATTGTCCAGGATTTAGTAGACTTGTTACAATATCATGTCACTACATATTTTGATAACGAAGTTTCAGGAATTCCTCAGGCTCATCACAGATCTGGAAGACCGCTTAAAACTCTAACCCAGAGGTTGAAGGGCAAAGAAGGTAGATTCAGAGGTTCGTTATCTGGCAAAAGAGTAGACTTTTCTAGTAGGACTGTTATTTCACCAGATCCCAATCTCGCGATTTCAAATGTTGGGGTACCAGTAGACGTTGCCAAGAAACTTACAATTCCTGAAACTGTGTCTGAATGGAATATTGAAAGATTAAAGAAACTTGTCATTAACGGTCCAAACATATATCCAGGAGCCAATTATATAATCAGACCCGATGGAGTCAAGATTAGACTTGATTATGTAAACGATAGAAAGATCATTGCAGATTCCTTGGCTACCAGTTATAATGTAGAAAGACACTTGTCTGATGGAGATATTGTAATTTTCAATAGGCAACCCTCACTGCACAGAATGTCAATAATGGCTCACAATGTTCGAGTGCTTCCCTACCGCACATTTAGATTACACCCAGCGGTTTGCCCGCCGTACAACGCAGACTTTGATGGTGACGAAATGAACCTGCATGTACCACAAAGTGAAGAGGCCAGGGCTGAAGCAGCTCTCTTGATGCGAGTACAAGATCAGTTGATCTCGCCAAGATACGGTGGACCCATTATAGGCGGAATAAGAGATTTCATCACAGGTGCTTTCATTCTAACTCGGGATGAAACAACGCTAACTAGAGAAGAGTTTGCCAACATGGCTCTCATCGGAGGGTACAGAGGAATCCTTCCACAACCAAAAATAAACAAGGACGGAGTGAGATTATACTCGGGTAAACAACTTTTCTCACTCTTCTTTCCTAAGGACTTTAATTTTATAATTACATCAAAATGGAACAAAGCAGCAAAAGGTGAGGGAAAGGATGTCGTCATTAAGAATGGAGAGCTTTTGAGTGGAGTTATTGATAAGGCATCGATTGGTGCTGAAGAGCCGGACAGCGTCCTGCATAGGATTGCGAAAGATTACGGCAATGATATAGCAAGAAAATTCCTTGATTCAATACTCATCATGCTTAAGACATACATTACGCACAGGGGATTTAGCTATGGGTACTCTGATTTATGGTTGACTCAACAAACAAACGCAGAGATTAGTGATGTTATCCAAAAGGCTTACGACAAGGTTTATGAGTTGATTCAGCAATACGAAGACGGCACCCTGCCTCTAACAAGAGGGCTTTCTCCTGACGAGGCATTAGAACTATATGTTGTAAACGAACTATCCAGAGCAAGAGATCGAGCTGGAAAGACTGCCGACAGGGCATTCCCCGACGATAATTCTGGTGTAATCATGGCATCGACAGGTGCAAGAGGTTCTACTCTTAATATTGGTCAAATGACTGCAGCACTGGGTCAACAATCCATAAGAGGCAAGAGAATTTATAAGGGATATCATTACAGGTCCCTTCCCCACTTTAAGACAAACGACATGAATCCTGATGCTAAGGGTTTTATAAAGTCAAACTATAGGGATGGTTTGAGCCCGTTGGAATTCTTCTTTCATGCGATGGGTGGCAGAGAGGGCCTAGTGGATACGGCTGTTAGGACACAGCAATCGGGTTACATGCAGCGAAGACTGATCAATGCTCTTGAGCATCTGAAAATCGAATACGATAAAACTGTAAGAGACCCTCATGGAAACATTCTCCAGTATTTGTATGGAGAAGATGGAATTGATCCAGCTAAAAGTGATCATGGTGAAGCTGTCAACATCGCTAGATTGATAGAAGGAGAATCCGTAATTGATCAAGGCAGAAAGGCTACTGAACATGATATTAAAAACATATTGGCAAAATACGGTGAGAATCTTAATCCAAGGTTACGTAAGAACCTAGAAAATTCCCTGGTGGAAAACAGACTAACTAAGGAGGGCGTCGAAAAAGTATTGAAAAAAACAGTTGACCTAATTGAGAGGGCTCTTGCAGAACCTGGCGAAGCAGTTGGCGTTGTAACAGCACAATCTATAGGCGAACCGGGCACTCAAATGACTCTTAGAACCTTTCACTTTGCTGGTGTTAAGGAAAGAAATGTTACTCTAGGGCTTCCCAGACTAATTGAATTGGTAGATGCTAGGAAAAAACCAGTGACTCCAACAATGGATATATATCTTGACGAGGATCATAAAATATCCAGAGAAAAGGCACTTGAGGTTGCTAGAGAAATAATTTTCACCCGAGTAAGTGATTTGATCGAAAAAACAGATACTGATTACAGCGGTATACTTACGTTTCATTTATCAGAGGCCAAACTTTTGGAACGAGGTTGCGAAATAAAGGAGGTTGATGAAGTACTAAAGGGTTCCAAAAAGAAATATGAAATTTCTATAAACGAGAAGAAGCAATTTATTAAAGTCACCGTTCCCGATGAACCCGATGCGCAAACTCTCTTGACATTAAAGAATAAGTTACTCAATACTAGGGTTAAAGGAGTACCCGATATTGAAAGAGTTACTATTGTCAAGCAAGATGAGGAATGGGTCATCCAAACTGCTGGATCAAATCTTGCCAAAGTAGTAGCGATAACTGGAATAGATACCTCAAGAGTCACAACCAATAATGTTTACGAAGTATGGCAAACTCTTGGAATTGAGGCTGCTCGAACGGCCCTTGTTAAGGAGATCACAAATACGCTTGAGGAACAGGGTCTTGAGGTTGACACAAGACATATTATGTTAGTAGCCGACCTCATGACGTCAAAAGGATATTTGCAACAGATCGGTAGACACGGCATTGCCGGAACCAAAACGTCGGTACTGGCTCGTGCAGCATTCGAAATCACAGTACCTACGATCGCGAAGGCATCTCTAGAAGGACAGGTTGAAACATTGAGGGGTGTAACAGAAAACGTTATAGTAGGTGCTACTGTACCTGTAGGAACGGGTATGGTAGAGCTCTACATGATGGTGAAAGAAGAAATTGGTGAAGACAATAGAAAAAGTACTTAAAGATGCAATGAACGCTAACAAATACAAATGCGGAACAAAAGAAGTATTACAGTCCATGAAAGGCTCTAAACTGATAATGCTATCTAACTCTCTTAAATCGGGGAATAGATTAAAACTAGAGAAACAGGCTAAATCATATGACGTTCCTTTGTATGCGTTTGATGGCAATTCTTTAAAACTTGGTAAGCTATGTAATAAACCCTTCAGAATTAGCGTAATCGCACTCAAGAGTGGTACCGATGCGGAAATTAACTCGATAGTTTCAGACGTGAAAAAAGAGGGTTCAATCTCGAAACAGGATGCAACTGAGTAATAAATAACACTCGCAGGCATTCTTATCCTAATACATTTTTTTTATATTTCGGATAATTGAACTGCGTCACCACACGCCATTATTCGATTCAACTGGTGAGCGTTCGCACTTACTTAATTTCAAATACCGTCAGATGGCCACAAAATTGCCGTATCATTATCATTATCATCTTGAAAGGGAGAAAAAGAAAAAAATGCGTATCATCAGCTCGTCAATTTGATACGATATATTGCTAACAATCCGATATACAGAATAATCTAATGAAAAAGTTGTCGATCCTGTAATTATACATCTGAATGGGGTGATTACGTAAACCAAGTATTGGATAGTTGTTGGTGTTCTGTTCCCTACGGGTATTTAATCGTAACAGAACACTACAATGATGAGAATAATAACGTTTATGAAAGATCATCAACAGTAATAGCAGCAGTTTCTCATGTGTATCTGTGTTTGAACAAGAATAGAGTATGGATAGAAGGTGTTATAGTCAGGCGGAATTACAGAGGTAGATCAATGGACCCGCCTCAATAAAAAAAATGGTAGAATATGGACGAGAACACCGAACCAAAGAATCAGCCGCTGTAGTATCGGTTAAGAATCATAAACTATAGAACGTAGTATTATTAGTACTGCAATACTCTTTTGTATAATAAAAATTGTTCTGACCTTTCTGATCCTATCTGTTGCATTGCTGTTGAAAGATACTTTCTTTGAGGGCTATAAATCTGTATTCTGTCGTATGTTGAGTCTTCTCGGTATTTCAAATTTACGGCGAATCTGATGAGGTCTTCTAATACGTTCAGATTAGAGGCATCAAGATATACTATCTGAAAGCCATTATTATTGTCTTTACTAATAATTCCTAGTCCTTCAATCGGATAATTTCCAATCACGAGTACTTTTTCCTCTTTGATGAAATCTTCTAAAACGGACAGATCTAGGGAGTACCATCGCCATGAGTTGAAGTATGTTTTTCCTGATGACTTATAGATTTCTGATCGTTTTAGATAATTCCATACCGTTTCAGTATCTTCGAAAGTTACAACCTTTGATCTTAAATTAACTTTATCCACCCTTTTGGGAATTCTATCGATACTGTAGTAACTCCATTTCGATATTATACCAAAACCGTTACTTTCCATCATTAATTGTGATGCATTGTTACTACCTGCCACTATTGCAGATGCTTCTTGTGCTCCTCGCTCCTTACCATAGGATATCATCGTGTTTAGTAACTGTGTTGCAACAGATTTATGTCTGAAATTTGGATGAACTCTGATACCTTCCAGCCAAACATTTTTGTTATTAGGACAAAGAGATGCATGGGAGACTGCTATTACCGATGATTGTTTTATACCGTGTATGTTATATTCTTCGTCATCCTCTGCTACCAATAGAACTCCATTTCGATCTGAATACCAAAAGTCCCATACCTTGTCTATATAGTCTCCCCATTCAAATGTATTAACACAAAATCTCAAAACTTCCTCTTTGTCAGATTTTGTTGCATGTCGTATCTTCAATAACGTATATTAGCATAAGTGTTCGTGATATTATATCATTCTTTTTTTCTAATGTCCTGAGAAAACAGTATCTAGCTCGCGGTTCCCCGAAGTATGTTATACATATGTTGCTACCGATATTAGGCGGTATCACAGGCAGAAGCTTTAGCCTACAACATTCTTTCTAGTGATATGAACAGAAGACATTGTCAAGTAACAATAATAATGATCATGCTGAAAGGGAAAGTTAGAGTTATACGAACAACATAAGAGCGCTCGTTACATTGCAGAGGCGCTAAGAATGTCTCTTAGATCTCATCCCAAAACAGCGGCAGTCTTTCTAATAGTGGGAAAGTATTTAGGTTTCCTATAAGGCACACCCCTAGAAAGGATTCCTCAAGCTATATGCTTATCTATTTTGGGATAGACTCTTAGGGATATCAGCCTCATTTTAGAGAAACATGGACTATGCCACGGAGTTGCAATAATAAAAGACGATCGCAACGATAATGACAATAGCAAGTCCCATAATGAGAAGGCCATCCAGGCGTAAGAACCCTGACAAAGGAAACGGACCCGTACAGGTAGCCATCCAACTAGGTCGTTTGAGAAAAGCAAGCAACCCGGTACTACTCAGAGTACTGGGGGTCTAAGGTGCATATACAAGTTATGTTCCGTCTACAAGGAATTAAAGGGCAACCCTTTGCCCCTTCTGAAACTGCAGACTGCTAAGGAGGGAAGGCGTAACAACTGATAAGATCGAATGGTTCATCAATATGGTGAAGACAAGTGCCTATGAAATTCCGGAGACCCAGACTAAGTATGTAAGGCTGAAAGATGAGGGACAACTGACTGACCATAAAAAAAGTGTCAAGACATGAATTAGAAAATATGAACAACCAATTACAGTCCTCGTAAAATGCTTCCCAATTATCTGCAACTTGTAATGACAAGAGAAATGAGATAGGTTATGAGATAGCATATCCACAGAGTGGAATTCAACGATTGGAAGGATGAAAGCGTTGATATGGTCTCTTCTTGCCTCTATACCCCTGACGTGGGTCAAAACAAAGGATATCCATACCATGAATTCGTAAAATTTCTTGAATCGCTATAGTCCTTGAATTAAATTACCATTGCGCAGCAGGGAAAAACCATTCAACTAATACACTTACAGTATATCACCCTTAGTAGAGAATACGTTGCAAACATGTACCACACGTTGGTTACGACAAGAGGGTGAAAGAACTAATTTGAGCAGGTGTTACACAAAGTAAAAAATTGCTTTATATTTTAAGTCAGATATTAGTACTCCTTATCTTCTTACTTACATTCACTATAGCAAATCTTATAGTCTCGAATAAAGTCTTGCTTTTTATTATCAGAAAGATCCTCCAGGTTTTGAAGGTAATTTGATTCGGTTTTGTTATAATTACTTTTTTTAATTCCAAGTGAATCCAGTTCATTTATCCACCAGCTTGCCTTTTCTGATTGTTTATTATTATTGTCATTATCAGTTTTGATTTTTTTATTATGAGTATCTTTGAAACGTCGCAATTGATCAACGGTATTATCTTCTTTAACATTATTAATTGTCATAAAGTTCTCATTACCTTTTGTAAGCAGTGCACTTAAACCTATCTAATATGCGCTTCAAAATATTGTGGTATTATCGCAAAGAAGACCCAGAAATAACTAAGAAACACGAAATGAAGGCATAAGCTAACCTAATAGCCAATCGTCAGTACATGCATGACATGTGAAGTTTCGTCATTGCAGATAGAATATTATTATTCCTACTATTACCAAAACTGGTTTGGTTACTCTTTGTTGCCGTAGCTTCTTGGGAACCTACGAGAGAAGAATCAAATTCTTTTGCAGCTACCATCACACGTTAATGCTCTATGATAAATTAGAATAGAATAATAATGAGGAGTATGCAGTACGCAACAATAGTCAAGTTATGAATACTAACGCAGTCAACGGAAAGAAGAAAGATGGGAGTATAGGAAATGAGGATTTATCATTCACTGAAGATCCAAAAGACCAAATAAACTCTTTTATGGATAACTCTACAGATATAATAGATATAAGGGACTCTCCTGATGTGGCAGCCTGGAATAAGGGAATGCAGTTTAAGGGTGATGCTGCAATTATAGTTAACTCTGCAGCATCACTTGAGGCAAACAGAGCAACAACAACTATCAATTTGGGCCTAAAAGAGAAACGAGCAAAAGATGTTCCTTTAGATCCTAATGAAAAAGATGTAGAAGAAGTTCACAACTGATCTTGGGTCACTAAAGAAATATTATCACATAGTTCTTAGCCTGAGGCTAATGAGTACAAAGCCGCCTGTTAGGAGCGTTAATGCAAGCATGTTCCTCTTCATTTAATGATGTAGGAGTTTTCAAGGTGTGGCAAAACCCCTCGCAACTTAGGGACCGACTTAGCCTCTGCAAAGTCTGCTTTTCTACTGAATTTCACACAATGGAAGCTTTGCTTAGTTCTAAGCAGCAGCTACAACTTTAATTTTTGACCGCATTGTAGAATCCTTTTTATGTGTTACATATGCATACTGGATTTCCCCTGTTTTTTTCTCAAACTATATAGATAACCGGGAGGTGCCTAACAGAATAGCCGCAAACTAAGTGCCACACCAGCGATTCTACTTATCTTTGAGGTCCAGACCTAATAGGACAAAATCAATAAGACCATAGACAACATTTACATCTGCTACCTCTTCTCGTTGACAATCCTTTTACATTTGTCAAATAGAATTTCATGCGAAACATGTAGATAATAAAGTGGTGTTTGGTCTCACCATTATATCATGGATCGAATCTGCAACGATTGAATATCTAGAAACAGATAATGCTCTATAACGATTTAATGAGCCTTAGATAACGCTTATCAAAGTTATTATAATTAAAAATGTCCTGCTAATTACTGCCTATCCAGCTCGTCTTTTCTTCAGGAGTACCTACCTTATTTTCAGTTCTTGTATGTGTCCATATCTCACGCAACTGGGACTTACACTCGTGGCACTTAAATAAATGGAGGCATTCATTGTCATCTATTTCAATCCTTTCAAGGCTTAAGTCATGCGATTCACATCTAAACTCTGACATATGCTTGTTTTTTCCCTTAATTGGAAATAAAAGTTTTTTATTTATTAGGTATTGCTAAAATAGTTCATATTCCCATGAATCAGTAAGCTGAGAATCTGCAACAAAATGAACCGAAGATTAGCACAAGCCAAGAGAAAATAGCTGACATTCCTACAAGTTTAGATCCTTGTCTCTGATGATAAAGAAAAATATGATGCTGCTTCCGCCCGGATAAAGCATTTAGAAAATCATATATCTACAACAGCAGTAAAAGAAGTTAAAAATAGTTAAAATGATAATACCACCCTAGAATTCATTCCATCTAGCAGGTACAAGCTTTAGCGCCGTATAGCAAAAATCCTCCAAAAAATGTTTTTGTTCAAAACCACGTCACATCCAAGTCATACTGCGCCATTTGACAAGATGATTGAATCCAGTCCAAACCAACAGGTTGTATCTGCACCCAATAATGTACAAAGCCAGGAATATTCTATATTTAATAATCAATCCTTAAACATAGCGCCACGATCTTAAACAAATATGATGCAGCTACAACAGCCATCAGCGATCATATATACGCAAGCACCATCACCATCATCGGCGTCGGCAGCAAGAAGTGGAGGAATGGAGTCTAGATTCTTTAGGTTAGGTGGAAATGTATTGATCAGCAGATAATGTTATATCATGTAAGCTTAAAGAAAATGGGTCAAACTATTTTCAACAGAAGGGTTAGTTATGCAAAAATATGTGGAAATGTATTTTTAGCTGAAAAGATGGATGGAGCCACATAGAACGGATTTTGGGATTTATAGAAGAATATTAGAAGATCCTGCTGAACTAAGATCATTCAAAACACGGCAATGTATTGGGCTTGACCCCGTGTTTGGCAAGTATCTGCTTTTGCACCCGTTTGCAAAGAATGTGCTCAAGAATTTGCTCTAGGGACTGAAGCCAAATCTCCACTAGCTATAATTGACTCTAATGCTTTGAATATACTCTTAAACTTGCCCCCGTTATTCGAGGTGCAGCTGATATGTTAACCTGTTATATTTTTGCCTGCCTTACGTGATGATAAGTACAAACTTGTAGAGTGTAAAGAACACAATTCGAAGGTATCATCATTCCAATCATTTGTAGGCTTGAGGTAAGCAGAATATAGCTAAATATTCCAGGTTTCAGCAGACATGCTCGTGGATGAAAAAATCATTCAATACACAGCCATTGGTATACTAAGCGATCTTAAAGCTGTTACATAGCTTTTCTTAATACATGTCCAAATAACGCTATCCATATGAGACAAGAGGATATCATTATGCCATTTAATAGAAAGGATTGGAG
>DATDFS010000229.1:0-8721 GCA_036522495.1 Nitrososphaeraceae archaeon
TAGACAAACAAAACGGGTCATTAGGAAAGTAATCACGGTGAAAATACTTTTGCAAATATAATAAGGTTAAACAGTACCTCTAATGGAACTAACAAATAATAAATATTATTTTCTATCTGTCTTTTTTTCTCTCTTCGTTGACTGGTTTGTTTTTCGTTCGTTTTTGATTTCAGCCAAAAAATGTTGAGACAACAACCATTGAGAAAAATGATAACAGGATAAACAAATGTATCATGCGTCGTAGGTCGTCTGGCGAACGTTAAGCTAGTAATCATAAGCATTTAATGCCAGTTGATAACGGTTTATAGCACTGTATGCTTTTATGGTAAATTGCACGTCTTGAGTCGCTATGCCCATGCTTTGTTGTCTTCTTTATTCAGGATCTTCGACCTTCATTTCATGTTAGAGGGGATATGTTACTAGAATCCTGCAAAATATTAATGATCGCAGTAGGAGGCTTTTTGTGAGAATATATCGTTAGTCAGATATTACAGGATCATTTCACCCTATCTGGTCTTGTATTATATTCTGACAAATACTTGTGGAAGTAATTTTCTAATGCATCGAAAGCCTTTACAATCTCGGCAACAAAAATCGCCGCATTGTTCATCTTTTGGAGCGCAAAAATACTTTCTAAAATCCCATATAATAATAAAGGTGTTCTTTATCTCTAATTCTTATATTATCAGACAATGCCCGATTCATTCCTGATTCTAATACCTTGACATTCATCGGCTAGTTGATAACATATTCGAAGAACATTCTAATAGTCTTTCATTACTGTGCAATAACTCAGCTGTAGGAAATCCGGCGGCCGAGGTTAGCGTAGATACTGTTAAGAGTGCCATGGCTATCGGAAGGACTGATTTGAAGGGTCAGAGTGATCAGAGGTCGTTCAAGAGCTGTGTATGAAAATGTATCAAAATGCGACTTATCGTTAATTGCAGCGTCATCATCCACAGCTAGGCAGTGTTGAACCCCCTATATGCGTGCTAGAAAGTTAATTATTGTATTGATTCAGAACAATTAAAAACACCAAATTGTTAAGACATTATTAATCCTTTTACCAAATAATGGTAAATAGGTTCGACATAAGATCTAGCCATTTTTTCCATATATCTCTAAATTCGAGTTTAGAAACATTTTGTTTTTTATTTTTATAACCAAAGATTAATTATCTACTCCGTCACATATTCTTTCATCAGAATGTCTACTGACGATTCTTCAATTTTCATTAACGATGCAATGAATAGAGTTTTAAAGTACAAACAAATCACCTTCGAAGATGCCGAGCGGCTACTTTCCACAAATGACATGATTACCTTATCTACTTGTGCAAACAATATTACTAGAACCTTTAATGGTGATACCGTAGATGTTGAGACTTTGATTAATGCAAAATCTGGCAGGTGTCCGGAAGATTGTTCGTTTTGTGCTCAATCATCCTTTTATGATACAGGCATAAACAAATATCCTCTTTTACCAAAAGGAGTAATTCTGGAGCAGGCACAGAAAGCAAAAGAAACAGGTTCAACAAGTTTCTGTCTTGTATGTGCTTATAAATCTCCCCCTGAGAGGGATTTTGAGCAAATCTGTGAAACCATTAATGAGATCAAAAAGAACGTAATGATGGATGTCAATGTGTCTCTTGGATTCATGACTCATGAAAGGGCAAGGAGATTAAAGTCTCTTGGGGTCAAGCGATACAACCATAATCTGGAGACGTCTGAAACGTACTTTTCTCAAATTTGCAAAACTCATGATTTTGCTGATAGAGTAAGGACTGCCAAAATTGTTAAAGAAGAAGGTTTGGAACTGTGTTGTGGTGGTATCATAGGCATGGGAGAGAGCCCAAGACAGAGATTAGAACTTGCATTTTCCATTAAATCTCTTCAACCAGATGAGGTTCCTATCAATATTTTAATATCTAGAAAAGGAACACCGTTTGAAAATCTAGCTCCTCTAGATCCAGTGGAAGCAATAAAAACAATTGCAGTTTGGAGATTTATAATGCCAAAGACAATTTTAAAGATAGCAGGAGGAAGAGAAGTACATTTGAAAGATAAAGGAAGAATTGCCCTAAAAGCGGGAGCAAATGGAATAATTACGGGAGGTTATCTTACAACAGGCGGAAATAGCGCTAACAAGGATATCACGATGATACGAGAGATTGGCCTTCAGGCACAATAATTATTACAGTTTTGTTGAAGATGAGCTTGCCAGACTAGAAAAGAATAACTTGTATCGGAGATTAAAATTAGTTTCAGTCGAAAGAAGAACCACAACAGCAACAGTCGACGGAAAAGAGAATGTCATCAATTTATGTTCAAACGATTATCTTGGATTATCTCACAACCAAAATATTTTAAAAAAAGCGATTATATCCCTTAAGCAGATATCGCAGTGTAGCTCCAGATTAATTGCAGGAAATGATCCAAATTTAATAAGCCTTGAGGAGAAGCTTGCCGAACATTGTGAAACTGAATCTACATTAGTTTACCCCACTGGATATATGGCAAACCTAGGCGTCATTACCACGCTGGCAGATAAGTATACTACAATACTAAGTGATGAACTTAACCATGCCAGCATAGTAGACGGTTGTAGACTAAGCGGTGCAAATATCAAGGTTTTTCGCCACAATGATATGGAACAGCTTGAACATTTATTCAAGGCAGTATCCTGCTGGAGAAAAAAAATTGTAGTTACAGAGGGACTTTTCAGCATGGATGGTGACATTTCTAATTTACAACAAATATGTAGGATTGCGAAAGAACAGAATGCAATAACAGTTGTTGACGATGCCCATGGTGATTTTATATTTGGAGAGGCATTGGCATCATCATCGTCTCGTTTTTCTGGCATCCCTTCATATCTTGGAGTCAACAATGACATTGATGTTCATACCAGCAGTTTAAGCAAAGGTTTAGGATGCTTTGGTGGATATGTTGCTTCAACAAGACAAATAAGGGAACTTCTTATAAACAAATCACGACATTTTATTTACACCTCTGCATTACCAGAACACTTATGCGTTTCTGCATTAACTGCCATACCTATAGCGACAAAGGGAAACTTACAAAAAAAATTATTTGACAATATTGACTTTATGTTCAGAAAATTATCACAACTTGGTCTCAGACTCGCAGGAAAATCAAGTAGCAGCCAAATAATACCTGTTATTATAGGAGATGAAAAGACAGCTATTGAGTTTTCAAAACGACTACTAGATAATGGTATCTTTGTTCAAGCCGTTCGATATCCCACAGTAAAAAAAGGATCAGCAAGATTGAGGATATCACTTACGGCTTTACATGACAAAACTCAATTGAGTTCTGCTATAGACTCATTTGGAACGGTGGGGAAAAAACTCATAATCATTTGATTGCCAAATTTTTGTCACGAACGGGGATTGTCTACTAACGTGCTCGGCATTGGTTTAAGAGTGGCTGGCTGGCAAATAATGATTTGGCATTATTTGTTTTTCGTTGTATGATTGATATATATGACCCTTCCTGAGCTGTTGAAGTTTTTGATGTTCCGTTGAAAGGATACGGCTTGCTATTCGAATGACATAAGGATTAACGCCATTATCTCGAATTTTTTTGCCTTTAGCCATTTCTTCACCAGATATCTGTAAATTGGATGAATGAAACCTATTAAAAGCTCACGAACGCAAATTATTGAATAATCATGGCGAAGGATATTGCGATAAACTTGAAACTGACGAATGATGAGTATAGGGAGATTCGTATGTACCTTGATTCTCTAACGACAGAGATGATTCTATTTGGATTACGATTCGCATACAGGCGTTACATAGCAATATCTGGAGGATACCTTATGCCTGGAAGAAAAAGTATGGTGAAAAGAGAGACGCATCTTTTAAGCCATAATCAAGCAAAATGGAGATTGAATAACTGGAAATCTATGATAAAGGCATACAGAGAAAAAGGCTATAGCTACCCAACGATCTCCAGAATAAAAAAAGTTCTGGAAATTGTCGCGAACAAATAGGAGGGATTCTTGTTATATTTCAATACATCGAAGCTTCTGCCCTTCCACCTTCCAAGTTGCTTGTGGGAAGATCTGGGAATTTATCTTTCATGTTCTGTTCTACAATTGCTGTGGCTTCTTCTATTATTTTCATAGAATCTTCATCTGAGCTGCCATTGAATCCATTTATTTCCGTATTGGATATCTGGCCAGAGTCTGTCATAATACTGCCTAGCAGGTCCGATATCTGTCCAAATGACTGATCAGCCTCAGGCATCATTGATGAGAGTCCTCCTTGTATTCCCTTTATTACAGACATCGCTGGACTTAACGTTACCACCACATCGCCTAACTCTGTAATTGTGTTCAGCCTTAGTTCTATTTGTTCTAGAGCCAATCTAGCTGAAGAGGCCATTTTATTCATCTTACGAACCTGTGACAGTTCACCGGATAATATTTTAGCATATTGAGTTTCATGGTTCTGCAGAGCCTGTACTACACGTTTGAAAATGACTTGATCCTTTTCTTGCATCTTCGACGATATTGAATCTAACTTCGAAATTTGGAGCTGTAGTTTGTGTTGTGCTTCTTCAATCCTGGGTTTCAAGGGCGCATGGGGTTTGATTCCTTCCAGAAGCTTATTGCTCACACTTTCGCCTTGTGGTTTTATCCACTTATTACCGAATGACATTATAATATTATAGCACCTAGTATCGATTAGGTGAATAAGATAAAAAGAGAAGTGTCCCATCTATATCTGTCACTGGAGTGACTGATATAGATGGATACACTTTCGTTTGTAAACTCCTCTATATGACGATTAGCAAATGAAATTCCAGGATTTAAGAAATGTTAGTATGAGGTATTATAGGGGCAATTAGGACCGACGGAATGTTCTGGAGGATTTTCAAAGCTTGCGTAAACCCATTCAAAACATGTGTTATTTTCAATTTATTCTTTTCTTCGATCTAGTTAGGGCTGAGTAACTGCGACCGGGAAAAGCGTCGAACTTAATAAGTATTACAAATTCTACTTATTCCATGCCCATTTCATACTGGATGGACCAAGATTCATTACTCGTCATATAATTAAAAGAACTATTTTCCTTATAATTTGATATCTTGTATGACCTTAAATTGATTGAGGGATAACAGGAAATGCCCCACAAATGTGACAAAATTGAGTAGCAGACTCAAAACAGCCTTTACACTCTGGGCAGCGAAGATATAGGCAAGGTTCATCTTTTGGAGCCGGAAAATGTTTTCGGAATAGAATATAATAATAAAGGTGTTCTTTATCTCTGATTGTTACGCCCTCAGATAGTGCTTTTTTTATTCCCAAGTGAAAATCTCGATCGGCAGTCATACTTGAAATGAAATCTTTTATGTTTGTAATTCCTGCCCCTTCCTCTTGAGCTAATTTCGATCTCCATGCTATTTGTTTGCCGAGTTTGGATTCGTAACATCTTCTTAAAATAAATTTACCCCACTTTTGTCCAGAATATTCACCTATTTTTTCATGTGTATCAATCGATTTGGCATATGCAAGAAATTTGTTGTCCAGAAAAGGCGTTTTAATATCCATGCCTATTATTTTACCTATTAGCGATGAAGAAAAGCGCATAGACTGCCAAAGTTTATGTAATTGATCATCGAGAGCAGGGAGGTCCGTATAATAACGTTTAAGATAATTGTAACCTGCAAATAATTCATCTCCACCATCGCCCGTCATTAGTTTCTTATAGCCTTCCTCTTGTGCTGATCTTATTCCTGCGAGCAGTACACTTGAATTTCTGATTTCGATAGGATCAAAAGTCCTAAAAATGTTGATCAGCTGTCCTATTATTTCCAGCAATCTTTCGTAGCCAAGTCTAATCACCTTATGACCTTCACTATACATGTCTGCTACTATTGTAGCCGGTTCAACATCAGGAGCGTTCTGGCCAAGAGAAATTGTCAGAGACATTGCTGGTTTCAAGATACATGCGAGAATACTGCTGTCCAGTCCGCCAGAGAGCAAGAGTGCATCAGCATGATTTCTCGTGACACTCATATTCAACATTGAATTTAGCTTTCCGCAGCTCTCATTCGACAAAGGTATAATCTCCTACTCGTTATTTTTATTCATTATGGTATGGATAATATTAAGAAAAAAGAAAGATCCATATTCTAATATATACGTTTATTTTACATCCATTTCTAAACGATGCAATTTGAGGCAAGTTTTTAAACACCATATGATGGTAAAGACTTGAATGATAAAAGAGAAAATCAAAGTTAATGATCACAATTACAATGTGACCATGAATGAGCAAACTCAAATGTATACCATGAGATTGAGGAGACTTTATCAGCAGAGTTATAGCGACATGGATAGTTTTGATGAAGTTAGTTCAGAGATATCTAGTACTGTGAATAGTCTTCTAAAACATGCGATCTCTCCGGAGGTGAGAGAAGAGGACATGGATGGAGTGATACAACAGTTGCTCAGGATGTATGAAAAAACCTCTCAGAGATCTTAGGGTATATATTCAAACAGAAGTCTACCAACGGCGCCTTTTGTTATCAATCGTGTTTTGAACTTTTCTGTCATTAGTTAATCGAGGATTTCTTAGATCTCCTATACACAAAAAACCTTGATTCAAGTAATATAATAAGGTCTAAATAATAATGATAATAATAAACGAGTCATCTCTAAATGATGACAATACCTGGTGTTACAAAGGAATGTATTAATCGTTCCTGCGGTTTATCATATGAAATAAATAATGATATCTACAGGTGTTCTTGTGGTTCACTGCTTGACATAAAATACAGTGAAACCAAACCCCGAACTCTTATCGACGTGTTTTTTGAAAGGAGAAACCATGGAAGGAACATATATAATGAGAGTGGAGTTTGGCGTTTCCGTGATCTGATAAATTTTTTAGGAATCGACACCGAGAATTTCGATGAGTGTGCAAAATTACTGGTATCTCTTGATGGTGCAGAGGGACGACTATCTAGGCCTTATAAAATGAGTAAAGTTGCCGATTACGCCAATATGGATCATGATTCTTTTCTTTTGCAGCCAGAGGGATACAATCCTAGTGGATCTTTCAAGGATAATGGAATGTCAACAGCTCTCAGCCACGCGAAAATGTTGAAGGTCAAAAGATTGGTTTGCGCTTCCACAGGTAATACTTCTGCCTCGGCATCGATGTATGCAGCAAACGAGGGTATGGAATGTGATGTTTACATCCCAAAGGGAGAAATTGCCCCTGGAAAACTTGGGCAGGCATTTCAATTCGGTGCCCAAGTAATACAAGTTGATGGCAATTTCGACGATGCGCTATCAATATCCTTAAGAAAAGCCAAAGAGAATGGAGGATACACAGTAAATTCAGTAAATCCGTTCCGCCTTGAAGGTCAAAAAACTATTGTTTACAGGGTAATGGAACATCTGAATTGGGAGTCACCAGATTGGATAGTATATCCAGGCGGTGCTTTAGGAAATACGTCAAGCTGCGGTAAGGCTTTAATTGAACTACGTGAATGGGGTTGGATAAAAAAGGTTCCAAGAATCATTGTAGTTAACTCTGAAGGCGCTAATACATTCTATGAACTTGTCAACGGCCTATTTGAGAATTGTGAACTAAAATGGAATAATGGTAAACCCGATTTAAAAATGATTGAACGTTATTATGCATCAAAGGATGAGCGAGGCATTCGGCCAAAGACAAGCGCCACTGCTATCCAGATTGGAAAGCCTGCTAACATAGTGAAGGCGCTCCGAGCAATTGATTTCACTAACGGAATAGTTGTAGAAGTTAATGACAAAGATATGAGCGATGGTATGAGTCTGGTTGGTTTAAACGGCTTCGATTGCGAGATGGCTTCCGGCGCAGTCCCCGCTGCAGTTCGAAAGCTTCGACAGGAAGAAGTTATCAAGAGAGATGATGTGGTAGTAGGTATCCTAACAGGGAGGCAAAAGGATCCCAGCTTATCGGTAGAATATCACACAAATCGTGGAAACGCTTTTGCCAATCCTCCCAAAGATATGTAATTGAGGGAGTAAGTCTTACTACCAGAGTTATTTGCGATCAATCGGAAGAATATCCTTATTAAAGTTCACTCTCGTATATTAGCACCATATGATAGACTATGAGTTGCTTTACGCCTTTGGCAAAGAAGTACTAAATCTTGATAAAAATATAAGGTGGGTCGGTATTGCTAATAGTTTTGGTGTTCTTCTCAATACAGAACACAGAGAAGGCTTGAAACCTTTTCTGACCGAGGAAGAGAATGAAGATTATGCATCACTTACAGTAACTAGACACAAGACAAGAACTAAATTTGAGCCGAAAGTGGGTAAGCTAATTTACGCAGCGGGTCGATATCAAAAATTGAATAGGGCAACTATACCAATAAATGATTATTATTATCTGCTTATAGCATTAGATGTCGAACTAAAAAATTTTGAGGAAGTGATAATGGAAAAAGTGATTCCACTGGTCGAACAAGAAAAAGATAATTTTATTCCAGATGATGATAACGCCATAAAACAATAACTTGATTATTAGATCGATATTGTAAAAGTGTTATTATATAATAAAATAAAATAAAAAAGAAAGATGGCCTATCAAGACCAATTCAATTTTTGAAGTATCTGCTGTTGCTGCCATCTTATGGGATGGATCTACTATACAACTTGCCTTCTAGAGCTAGTTTGTACATTTCAGCTACA
>DATDFS010000230.1:0-4842 GCA_036522495.1 Nitrososphaeraceae archaeon
ATACCATAGAAAACCACAACAGTTTTATCACAATGTATAGATCACAGGCTCCGTTACTTAAGCAACAGCACATAGCTGCAGGTTTCGTTTCGTTTCGTTTCGTTTCATTTCTCGTATGCTCATCCTTCAAAGAAACAGAAGGTCTGCTGGGACGATATTAGTTATGGATTGTACTTGTATGTTTTTATATCAATACAGTTTTTTAGTTATGTATTCAGATTAAGGTCATTATATTCTTACTGTTATATCATACAAGATTATTTTATAATCTCAATTACAATACAACATCATAGTTAATAGCACCTCTAAATTCTCTGAATGGACCCGATCTCTGAGTTCCGTCGTTTATCCAGTAAAAAGAAAACTATTTCAAATATAGAAGAAATGTGCTGGCAATGATGAAGGCGATCAATGCTGCGTATTGAAGGCCAAAGATGCCAATCTGATGTGACTGCTATAGAGGTTTTATTTTCTCCTGTTCATCTTCTCTTTGAATCGATCTAAAAGGTTGTAACACAAGAATGAATACAGATGTCGGAGTACGATTTGTAGGTATTCTTGATAATAGGGATGCAAGACTTGTGGAAATCGATTAAAGGAGTTTAGACTAACTATGAGAGATAGGATTCAAACACTTATCAAGACGAATAAGTTATCTTTTCTGAGTACGTGTTTGATATGTAAGGAACCAGACGTTTATTAATCTTTATCATTCCAACTATAAAGAATTCTTTAATGGAATAAGCTTCTATTCCTAATAGGTATCGACGATAGCTGCAGATTGCTCCTATTATATTATGTAATGGCATAGGTCAGTTCTTTTGGAAAAGCATTGATTATTGGTAGCAGAACAGGCTGCTGGGCTAATTAAATCTAATAACAATATAAGCTACTAGTCGTATTCATCATCTTCAGCACTAACGACCATTGTTTAGATGAGCAATAATCAACGGATCTAAAGAAAATACTTAATAGATCTTCGTTTATTGGACTTTATTATTGGTAGTTGACACTATACGTACAATCAAGCTTTTAGGAAATTGGTCGGGTAACAGACTTATAGGAAGAAGGCGCCCGTTAATTGCTGTTTTCAGTCTCACACACTATTGTAACTTTTACTGCCCCATGTGTCCTTTCGGCGACTCTGATAAGATTAGTCAAACTCAGTTTGCAAAGAAAAATGATTTAACGACAGAACAATGGAAATTAATTTTTGACAAGGTTTCAAAGTATTGTATTTGGTCTATTGTAGAAGGTGGTGAACCAACAAGCCGTCCTGACTTTATGGAGCTTGTTCGTTATATTCACAATTTAAAGATTCCTATTACATTAATTACTAATTGTTCTCTGCTCAACACCATTGATCTTGATGAATTGAAAAATTATATTCAATTTATTACTTGCAGTATAGATTCTGTATTTGAGGAACCATATTGCAAAGTGCGTGGCGTTTCTCCTCTGGTATATCGTAGAGTAATAGACAATCTGCATCTTTTGACTAAATATAAAGTACCACACTACTTTAACAGCGTCATAACCAAATACAATACTGAAGAATTCATTGACCAGTCTTATTTTGATAAAGCAAAGGAATTGGGCTCCAATGCAGTTTCTTTTACTTTTGTAGAGGATCGATCTGACGTTAGTTTCTCTCTGCTTCCAGATCGACAGACAATGGTCAAAGTGTGTGAAAGTATACTCGACTATGGAAAAAAACATTCTTCTCCACAAATAATGATCCCGAGACAATACTTTGAAGAAATAATTGAATATGGAACTGGCCTTTTTGATGAATGTGGAGTATGGAAGAGTATCTTTGTTAATAGCAATGGCACGGTTCTCGTTCCATGTTGGAAATTTAACAGTCCTGAGAATACTTACAATCTGCTAGAGCAGAGTATAGAAGATATTTGGAGTGCTCCCCAATGGGAGATAGCCAGAACCTGTCATGACTGTAAAGTACTTGGCTGCATTTGGTACTCCTCACAACCACTAACTACATTTGCCAAAAGTTATATGAAAGGATTATCAAAAATGATTAAGCAACAAAAGCCTCAATATACAGAGGAAATACAGTAATTGTCAACTATCAACTCTCAAAAACTCCGATTTTTATGACATCAAGCTCTTCTGAACCACATGACCACAATAGCTACTGAGATTCCAAGATCCGCATCTTCTGTCGGGCTCGGATGCTCATCAATCGGTGATTGGAACCCGCATTAGATAGAATAGGATCAGCTTTCTAATGGATTTGATATGAAAATTATTTACCATAATCTACATGGTCGAAATCTTCAGATGGAAGGGCAAGTCGGGGCTAAAAATGTGGATATGGACGATTTTTTCCATGGTCTGAATAATAAAGTTAACATTTGATTGATAGATCAAATCTTGGACAAATGAAAAAAATTCACAACTAATTAATACAACAGGAGGTCAAACATTCATGCAACAGATGGCTAAACCAACAACATAGCAGATGCTGGAACCAATTCCAGGAAAAAACCACCATCACCAAATAATACCTTATTGAAGATGAAAAATTTTGAGTGAATCGAAGAAAAATTGTTGAAGTAACAGGGAAAAATCCCAATTTACCTTGCAAAGCCACAGCTGTTCAATAACCACAGGACTAGCGCATGAGCATTATCGTAGTATGGCATCCTCATCATAGTGCCAGGATAGCGCATACCTTCACAAAGAGACTACACACAAAATTATTCAATTCAGAAACGACAACTCTCTCCTTATTTTTAAACGTGGAAAAGAATAGATCCGTCTGGAATTCGCCCGAATTATCAATTATTATTTGCTTAGTTGTGTCAATACAACACCGAATAGTAGAAAAAAAGTTATCGAGAATTATAGCTAAGTAGGTACCTTTCAGGTTCATAAAAAGAACCATACCTCTCTTGCAAGTTCATTAAGGTCCTTACTACATTTTCGACGCCAAACTTCTCTAATGTCTTGAACAATTCTACTTTTATACCCATCCCAAGCTTAAGGGCTTTTTCAAGGTCTTGTATGTCACAAACTTCGTTAGAAATAATCCATGCAGCATTGTTAGCGGCGACTGCTACCAATTTTATGGGATCATATGTTTGTGCCTGCTCTTCTGTTAGATCAATTCGTTCGTATTTATCGCCTTTGTAATCATAAAACCCCTTTCCAGATTTTTGCCCTAAATTATTTTCCTCAAAGAGTTTTTTTATCTCTGGATTGGGATTTACAACTCTCTTGTCTCGAGAGTACATTTCTGCAGTCGCTTTATGAATTATGTCGAGACCAGTATAATCTGCAAGCTCAAAAATTCCCATAGGGAAACCCATCTTGAACTTTAATGCAGAATCAATTTGCATCATCGAAACATCATCTCTATTTTTGCAATATACTGCTTCATGGACCAAAGGTATAAAGATTCGATTCACAATAAAACCTGCAACATCCTTACGACACAATACCGGTTGTTTGTTAACACGCAGGATGAAATTGATCACGATATCGATCGTGCTCTGATTGGTCTTTTCCCCGGGAATAACTTCAACCAGCGGCATTAGTTGTGGTGGATTAAAAAAATGTACTCCTACAAATCTCTCTGATCTATCTGTTAACGCTGCCATCTCTGTAATTGGTAGTGTGCTCGTATTGGAAGCATAAACTGTTCTTGATTCAGCATATTTATTCACTTCAGCGTATACCTTCTTCTTCAGATTCATCTCTTCGGGTACCGCTTCGACAAGCAAGTCTGTATTTTTTAATGCCTGCCGAAGATCTATTATTGGAATAATTCGATGAAATATTCTATCAGCATCTGTCTCACTTAACTTTTTCTTTTCAACAAGTTTACCAAGCGACCACTTGATTTTATCCATTGCCTTGTCTAGAAAGGATTGTTCAATATCACGTAAGGCGACGTCATAGCCAGCCATAGCAACAACCTGTGCTATCCCGTGACCCATTACGCCGGAACCAAGAATTGTCACTTTGTTAATTGAAGACATTTTAATTAGTACTACTAACGGGCATTTTTAAGCTTACTATGCACCAAACAGCACAAATAAGACCTGTCATAAATTATTATATCATATTTGGACTTAGAACGTTTTAGCGCCGACGTAAATACACTTTCGAATAAAATGATAGCAGGAGAATCAGCAGAGATTGTTGAACGGATGGATTTCGTAAAGCAACGCTTAATAGAATTATACAAAAAGAACATAGTTAAAATTAATCACTCTGCGATGGAGCTTGTATGTGCAAAGCATTTAATTCATTATGGCTATAATGTTGATGTCGAAAAACAGCTTACAGACATACTTGTCTGTGACCTTCATGCTACCAAAGGAGACGGAGAGGCGATAGTTGAGATAGAAACGGGTTTCATTCCTCCAGAACATGCGCTAGATCCATTATCGTATTACTCTGCCAGGATAGCAAGTAAAATTTCGCGGTATAGCAAATTTGCTAACCTATTTGTCTTAGCCACGCCGCCTGTTAGCATCCTTCCTATTCCTAGCATATTTGGGCGTCCTCCCAGGGATAGGAAATATTCAGAGCTGGAACAGGTTAAGCTACTTTGCAATAAATATTATAGAAATCCGCCTGTAAGCCTAAACGAGATTCTAAATGGGAGGTTACATATTATCTATATTATAAACATTGATGAAGGAAAAGTAATCGAAATGGACGTAGAATCTTATTTACAAGCTATTGGCAACATGATATCAATATCGAATACCATTTAGAAGTTCTTGGATTCTAAATGCGTAAGAAATCTGGTATATGAGGCAAGGCTCCAGAATGACCCCATAGTTATACGAGACAAAAATAAGACACCAG
>DATDFS010000231.1:0-9285 GCA_036522495.1 Nitrososphaeraceae archaeon
TGATTTTAGTTTCGTCTTCGGACTCCATATCAATTCTTTTGCAGATCCTGTGCAAGCGAATTGATAAGTTCTCTAAATTCATGTGAACGGCTATCCTTTGTTTTATCCCATACTTTCTTGAATTTTGGAATTGTCATCATCGATTTAGCTGTTGCTTCCCATCGTGACCAAAGTTCTGCATCAATCATTTTTGTTTTGTAAAGACGAAAAATGAATTCTAACATATCAAAGGACTGAATTATGATATAGTATTGCTGAGGACTGTCAACTAAGGAATAATATTTAGAAACTACAGGACTTTCCTGTGACATTTGTAGATATTCCTTGCTATTGATATTATTAAAAAGAAGTTGCGTGGTAGTAGCATATGCCTGTTGTACACTTTGACTGGACATACTTTTCTTCATTGCCGAGAATTGAAGTATGGATACAATCAGTGCGCCTCCGTATATGATTGGACTAATTATTTGAATGTATTCTCCCAATTGGACCATATTCTTATTGTTCACTGTGTATCCTAAACTAATAATATATCGACGAGATGGCTCTAGTGGTATGCAAATAATATTCTGAAGATATGTAAAGAATTATTTTGTTCACACTTCCTGGAGATATTCATAGAGGTATATCTAAACCAACATGCCATCTATGGCCAATCCCATCAAAACTTTTCATCAAACGAGCATGCGGGGAGTTAGGCTAAATAGATCCAATATCTAATGTTGTACCAAATATCTGACAATCATATTGTCTTCCATATATACTACCCATGAGTTTCAAAACTACAAGATTTCATATGCATACGAGGCTGAACATCCATTGTTTCATGAAAATGAATATTTTTACAACCCCTTTGTACCGAGAGAAAATCCTCAATTTTACCAGAGTATTTCACTATGCTGTCGTGTTTGAGCAAATCAAGCTGTACATATTCACTTACATTTGCAGCATGTCCTGTGTCATAATCGATCTCCCACAGCTCAGATTCATCATCGTTTAAAATCACATACTCCAAGCCATGTTCTTTTGTCTTTTCCTTGACCATGTTATATTGTTAATGATAATATTCTATCCGTCATATTATTACTCCATTCTTGAATACTATCATATCATTATCCCTATTAGGGCCAAGATTACCATTTTTTCATTTAAGCATTGGTTTATGATTAGAGGTTCTTTGAATATTTTTGTTACTTGTTGCTACTAGATAACTGTGATGAAGGAGATGTTGATGTTAACGGCATTGTTGTTGTGAAATTCCCTATGAAAGTCGACCAGTATTCAACCTTGAACGGTGATGATGGATTATACTCACATGCCACCCAGAAAGTTCCAGATCTAGATGGATCGTCAGATACTTCAAAGTAGTCGCCATATCTTGGATTTCTTCTACTGCACCACCTAATGTCATGTTCACAGGCTAGCTTAAGGCGTTAGGTGGACTAGATGTAGTCTGCCCTGAAACAAATAGACTAGGATAAGCCTTGTAGAGGAATATCCATACATCACATCTAAATTGCCCGCATCGTTTATTGTCAGAGCAGGATAATAAAAGTAAGATCCAACAGCACCTACATCAAAGTCTTGAAGAAGCTTATTGTTAGAGGTATCCAATTGTATTAAACCAAGACAAGATCTGGTTTCTGTATCATTGGCAGGACGACATCCATCATTGAAAGAGAACCATATTTTTCCATTCTTAAATGCAGCATCTAATATACGTCCATCTCCTGTGTCTATTGTAAATGGCGCGTTTGGTTGACGTCCTGGTTCTGGTACAGTGTGTGCTTGAATTGGAATACTAGTAACATTCACCGTAATAAATGGCGCTTTTCCACCCAGAACATAGAGTTTAGCAGTCTCGCCTCCTCCACTCCCATTTGTTTTGAATTTCTTCTTGTTGTTGATTGCGAGTCTTCAGTCCATTAACATATCCTTCTAATACTTGAACTTGAGCTTGTAAATACGATATCTCATTTCTTTTGTCATTGCAGGTTGCAGATAACTGATACATAGTTCTACGCAGGATTGAGATTTGGTTGTTCATGTCATGGAGCTCTGCTTTTGACACTACCTTTTGATGGTCAACGACTTGTACTTCGTCTTGAAACTTTGCATATCGTTTTTGAAGATCTGGAATGTTGTAAGTGCCTATATTTACCATATTAACAAACCATTCTATATTATCAGCTGTTATTCGATGTCTCTTTAGCAGTGTGTATAGCTTCAGAATATAAGAAAGATTTCCCTTTGATCCCTGGTATATATCATATAAATTGTGTAGGCGCTTTAGTCTCCAGTATTCCGTATAATATTTGGTTGCTTCCTTTTCTGACAGGTTTAATTGGATAGCCACATCTACAGGCTTCCTTCCTTCGCTAAAGAGTTCGTAAGCTTGAGTAGCTTTTTCATTGGCTGGTTTGTTATTGTTGCTGCTGTTGATGTTATTACCATCATCTATTGTTGCTGTTATTCCATGATTCACTTGACCCTTTTTTAGAATAAAGCCGATATCCAGTAGAGACATTATCAGCTCTTTTGCAATCTCGCGAGTACTTTTGCCTTGATTGTATAGCTCTAAAACATACCTTTCTCTTTCGCGATAAATATTGGTATTGTTATTGTTTGACATGCTGGTATAGGTCTCTAGTTGTTACTATTAGATAGAACGTACTTGGATTTAGCTTTTGTTACCATGATATCATTTGATATCTTCGTTGTTACCCTGATTTCACCTGTTACCATTGCAGGTTTCACAGAACTTGCATAATAGGGAAAAAATGTAAGGGCCTCCTTCGCCCGGATAGCCGCCAACGCCAGCTATAAGGTATGTGATCTTTTGGTCGTCATATACATCAACATATATTTGCAAAAATAGAACTGGATTTATGTCCAATCATCAGATATTTATTGAAGCATCTATGCACAATCATACTATAACTGCTGCTACTATAACTTCTGCCGACTGCTGGATCTACAAAATTGGTGAGTTATGGAAATCAAAACTATCCAAATCCTAGGATATTTCCTGGCGACTGCGTCTGCTCTGGTGTTGCCTGTTGCTGTTGGTTTAAAGCCGATGTGGGTTGAAGTATTTGAAATGATTTAATCATATGCATTACCTGTGGTAGTAGGACAGTTGTGAATTGTTTATCTGATACAGCAGAGTTAATCGAAAGGTAGTATATGGTATTCTCAGCTATAGTCCCAGCTTCTAGATATGTTCTAGAAGTTGGTTCTGTTCGCAGTTTTTCTTTATAATATAGGAGATACCCTGGATGTTCTCCTACTGTTACATTAGTACCTACTTTTATCACTTTAAAGTCTGTAACATTTGCAGCGGATCTATAAATATTAATTTCATCGCGTAAATATTGCTCCAAAGTCGGAGTGACTTTCCTAGTGATGTTATCTATCCCAACTCCAATGATGGTAGTTGCATTAGGGTCTTGTGAGATAGGCGGTGCAAAATCCATAATTTCAAAAGTTGTGTTATTTGTACCATGTGGCTGCGACACAGGGCTTAGAATCCAATTAGGCGGATAGCGTAATGCTATTCCGTATGTAGAATTCGTATATGAATGCCAGCTTGAAGGTACCGTGGATGAATTGTTAGGTGATGGTGGTGGTGATGATTGCTGTATTAGAGTTGACGTCTTATTAGTATCAATACCACTACCCCCAGCTATTGAGATATTCTTTACTATTTTGAAACTCTTCCCAGATGGTACATCGTTGATAGTGTATGTAATAACATAATCTCCTACAGGAAATGGTGATGATTGAGTTACTCTGAGCCTCATAGAGACTTCAGTGTTTTTATTGTGAGAAACAATATTTAGCAAAGGAATATTTTCTTTTCCAAGTAACACATTTCCTTGCCTATCTGAAAGTACAATACCTGCAGTAAGATTGACCAAATATAATTTAGTATTATTAGCACCAACTTTTATTGGCATATGTGTAAAGCCTACAGGCTCTACGTATAGTATTATAGGTTCGCCTGGTTTGAAGGTACTTGATTTATGCTCTTGGTATACACCATAGCCTTGAGTAGAATTAATATAAGTATCAAATTGGGAATGAAAGCCTGTATGATTCCAAGCTAATAGATATCGTTCTCTTGCATCTTTAAATTCAGCAATTTCTTTCTGACTGGTGGTATTAGACGTCGAAGCTACTATAGAATTGGGTACCGTAGATGGCGATGCTGTTGGTTTTGTGGCATTAACTGTTGTAACGGCACTTGGAGATGATGTTGTTGGTTTTGCATTTACTATTTGAAATGAATCTATCATCTTTTGTGCTATTGGCAAATAGCTTGAGTATTGTGCTGTTTGTCTTATCACATATGTGATAAGATATGCTTTATCGCCCTTTATTGTAATAATTTCCATTATCTTGTGTCCGCCTGTAGTGTATACAATTTTGTATGCTGGAATCACACCTGCCGGACCAATAGTAGTTGCATTTGACTCAACAAGTTGAAAACCAGGCGTAGATTGTCTAATTCCATTTATGATAGAAGGAGCGAACGCAGACAATGGTACGTTGTGAACTGATAGCAATATAAGAGGTAATTTCAGGACTCCTATAGTAAGGCCTACTGGGGTATTGCCAAATAATGACTTTTTAGGTATGAAACCAACTATAATTTTACTACTATTGCTCCCCTTATATGTCCAATCAGAAGGATATTGTATTTTTATTCCATAAGTAGAATTTGTGTATGTTAAGGAAGCATTTTTTGGCTCCTGCGTAGAAGTAGTAGAATTAGTCGTTGTTGTTGATACATTCTGCGCCTTAGCTTGCTGTTGAGGAAGAATGTTAGATATACTGACGGTAATTGGTATGGAAAGTATCAATAATAAGAAAGGAAGTGCAGATGATAAGATTCTAACAATCATTTCTCCTGATACTTGTTTCTTGCAAATATATATCTAATCAAGAGTAGAAGTTTATTCCACCGTCAAGCACGTTACCTACATCTGCTCCTTTTAAAATTATTGATTATTTGCTGGGTAATGTCTTGAACGATTGCGTTATCTTTTCAAAAATTGGAGCAAGGCTAGCAAATTCATCTGGTTTTGATATGTAGTCTAATACAAAGATTCTAGTACTAACAGGCAGTTGTATGTCTGCTGCTTTGACTTTACCATGGACAAAGTGGTCGTAAGTTAATATGGTCTTAAATCCCAGATGTCCATCTATATTTACTGTCGTTTGTTCGAGGAAGTTTGCATTTGGGTATTGACTGGGATTGAAATTGTTCCGAATCCCTTCCAGAACAAGTCTTATTTCACTTTGATTAAGTCTATTTGCATCAATAATATCACTTTGATTAATATGTCTGGTAATTGTCGAAAAAAGTGTCGTAGAGTCATTTTTAGATGGTTTAATTAAAACAGATACTCCTAAAAAATTTTCAGCCACTACTTTCCAACCATACGGGTATTTTAGTGTAAAGCCATCTTTTTGATTTATATATGTTGATTCACTTGCCTGTTGTTGTGCCATAGCTTTTTGGATATTGAATGATGATGATGGGAGTATCAATATCATCATTGTCATAAGTACAACAGATGATAGGATAATCAGTTTTTTGTGTTTAACCGTTACTATGATCAAAATATACTTCAGTCACTATCTTTTTATCCACTGCTACGATATTTTCAGCTATAATAAATATCTTTTTCAAAAGTTCTTTACTACCTATACCAGTCTTATCAAACTGAGAATTTTGGAGATAGCTTATGCAGTGTTTCGAGATCGTATAGTTAAATAACACATCAATCATCCCCTAGCAGTAGTTTTGACAGTTATCCTTCTGCCCATAGTTGTCATAAAGGTATAAAATAGCTAAATAATGAAGTAGCCGAACCCCTCTACATGCGGGGACATAACCCCCTTGGGCCACATTTTGCACACCTTGTCTGCAGTAACACCACGGGGTGTGAATATAACTCGTTAGTGAAATCTATGGCTATCAGTAGACAAGAGACCATTTATCATAGTCTCTTAGACCTTTACATAAGTGAATTTACCTCCAGAGCCTCCGTACCTCCGGTTTTCTTGCTTTGTTACTGTTATGCACCTGGAGGTTCGGATGTAGCGGAGGTAACTTCCGGTATTCTATAGGGCTTGGACATGCAAAAAAATAAAGACTAATTGGGTTGTTACTGTAGTAGAAGATAATGGTACGACTCCGTCACAGGTTAGAATCAAATCCACACCAACAGGCAAATAAGAAATGTAATCAAGATTTACATCAGGGAAATTAACACATATTACTGCTCTATTTTGAACTCAAACTAAATGTCATGGTAACAGGTGGAAACAAATGATAGCAAACGGTAACAAGGTGGTAGCAATGGTAACAACTCGGTAACAGATGGTAGCAGCGCTTTGTTTTATTTTATTTTATATTTATGAAAGCATATCATGGTTCTAACGAGAGAAGAAAAAGAATGACTTGTTTTAGACCTTTACAATCGACGTACACCCATTAGAGAGATTGCAAGAGAAGCCGGAATGTCGTTCAGGGATATAGGGAGAATTATAGATAAAGAAGAGAAGGAGAAAGAAGCAATGGAAGGACAAGTACAACAGATAACTCAGTCTACACAGGCTTACAAACTATTTTCTGAAGATAAAACTCCTGAAGAGGTGGCTATTGCATTAAATCTAAGACAGCCCCAGGTAGCTGAATATTATACAGAACACTGGAAGCTGAAGCGATTGTACATGTTAGATCAGATTTATGAAGAGATCAAAGATGATATTGGTTCTTTTGTGAACTTGTATAGATCAGCTAAGGCTGCAGGTATGAATACACATCATGTAAATAGACTTCTTGCGCTTGCCAATAATCATTTACCGTCAGTCGAATACACATATGAAACACGCAAAAGAGAACTAGAGGACCTAGAAGCGGAGAAAGGGAATTCAGCCAGAATTTATCAGGAAATAAATGACAAAATATTATCTATGCGTAAAAGGTTAGACTCTCTTAATCTAGACTGCGAAAAAGAATTAGCACAAAGGGATCAGCTATATCAGAAAAGAATGAAACTGGAGGTCAGTGTAAGACAATTTCAAAACAATAATGAAGAATATGCTAAAATCAAAAAAACTGTTGAGGAAAAAGTTCACAATATTTTGTCCGGTCGGAGAATGGTGTTAAGTTGACACTTTTGTCTTTAATTGAATCAATGAGGAGGACCAGGATAAATACAATCATTTAATTCATAATAATAACATGTCTTCAACACCACGAACACAAGCAATAGATTATCATACTGCTCCCTATGGACAACAACAGCAATACCCATCACAGGCCTATGCAGATATGCTATTAGATGAGGCTCAGGAACTTTACGATAAACTAGCGAAAGATTTGGTAGACGAAATTATTACTGATTATGCTTCCAGCACATCCTCATCATTATTACCATTGTTACCACCGTCTGAAGAAAGAGAAAGTAATCCAACAACAACTGCAGCTAATCAGGCCCATATGCATACAGAAGAACATGGATTTACTCAACAGAAATACATGATGACTATTAAGATGCAAGCAACCTTTTATGGATTAAAGGCAACCCAACAGGGCCTTTGAGCTTGAGCTTACACATTATTATTCAGTTTTGCAATAATTATCATTGTTATGTCGTATTACGATAATTACGTTGACGATTCAGTACAGGCTGACGTTTATGCAACATCAAGTACTGAACATCCATTCTTCGGTCCAGCGACACAGGGAGGAGGCGTAAAAGGGGGAAATTTTGCATCAGGAAAAGATTATTGGTGGCTGGCTATATTTGTAGGCGTATTGATTGCTATTCCATTTTTAATAAAGAAATTCAAATAGTTATTATTATTACTTGACGACTGAAGACTGTATATGGAAGTATTCCTGTCCTATGCGTGCCGTAAATCTAGTAGCAGTCACATCTATGGTGCCATAAAGGAAGGTTTTGTACGCCTCCCAAAACTGTTTCTGCCGCATCATGTGTCATTTCTCTATATTTTCCTTATCATTGTAATCTGGGCTGTAAAAAAATAAAAAAGAAAATGTATCTTTTGAGAAGTAGATTAAATTTAAGATCTTTTAATAAAAGACTTAATTTTATTTTGCATTTCTGGTCTTGATATTTCTTCTTCACTAAAATGATTATCTTGTATTGCATGCTGTTTTGCTTTTTCCATTAACTCTTCTTCGGTTTCGCCTTTGCATACATGATCACAATCTACGCCTACATCTTTACAGGATATTGTATACATTATATCTATATCATTTATTAAACAGTTGCATATATCCATATCGTTAAGGGTATACTAATTATTACTGCAATTTCATTTTTCATAAATCATATTTGATAATTGTTTAACGTTATTATTAACGCTCTACTACTATCAATACAGAGAACAAAATACAGAAATATAATTTGATGCCACAAAAGATCATGCTGAAGAAAAAGAGTTCATAAAACGAATTTTATAGGTTGTGCATATAGGTATGGACATCAGTAGGATGTAACATAGATATCTCAGACACTATTTGTTGGATAAGAATAAAAGTCCTGGGGCAAATATGCAAGACTACACAGCTCTCTATAACACCCATATCAAACACCAATCAAAATCCTTGTTCTTAAAAATTGGTATGAAAAATCAGATGTAGTAATGAAATGGGGGAACAAGTGGAAAAGAAAAAAGATTTATGATGAACTGTACCAATAATTGAAGAAAAATACGCCGTAAAAAGCTTCCATGATAGTCATACGCATCGCATGTTAAGCAATGTAAAAAAGGAAATTGATATCCAAGCGTCTCCTCTAATTAGGCAAGGGAAGATAAAGATTTTTCAAATTTGTGCCATGCCTCCATCTACGAACAGTTCAATACCAGTGATATAGCTGCTGTCATCAGATGCCAAGAATGAGACGGCTTTGGCGATTTCATCATGATTTCCTATTCGACCCATCGGGACAGCGGCTACAAGGTTGACCTTTATTTGCCTGATTTCTTCCTCAGTCTGAGCCAAGCTATTGAATGCCGGAGTGTCGATTGGGCCAGGACTGACTGCATTGATACGGATCTTGCGATGTTTCAGATCCACGGTCCATGTACGAGCAAATGACCGTATGGCAGCTTTATTCTCGGATGCCTGTCATCAATCGAGAAACGTTCTACAAATTTATTAAGAGTTTCCTTTGCTGCGCTAGTGTTATCAGATCTTCTAAATGCATCTGCCAATGTAAAATAAGTTAGCTTTTGGTG